>NZ_JBHXBO010000068.1:0-19228 GCF_042726775.1 Oerskovia sp. NPDC060287 | reverse complement strand
CCTTCCCGGAGAAGGTGCGCTCCGCCGTCGGGCGGGGTGGCGCGCTCAGCTCAGCTGCGGCCTGACCTCCCGCGCGATGAGCTCGAGGTGGTCGAGGTCCGCGAGGTCCAGGACCTGCAGGTAGAAGCGGGTCGCGCCGTCCTCGCTCGTGGCCGCGAGCTTGTCCGCGGCCTCGGCCACGGTGCCCGCGATGCCGTTGGTCCGCAGCTCCTCCGGGTCACGACCGATCGCCGCGGCGCGACGACGGAACTCCGCCTCGTCCTTGCCCACGCACACCACGAACGCCGCCGAGTAGATCAGGTCGTCGGGGTCGCGGCCCGCGTCCTGGCAGACCACGCGCACGTTCTCGATGCGGTCGCCCAGCACACCCGGGTCGGGGAACGCGACGTTGAACTCGGTCGCGTAGCGCGCCGCGAGCGCCGGGGTCCTGCGCGGGCCGTGCCCACCGACGATCACCGGGACGCGGCTCTGGACGGGCTTGGGCAGCGCCGGCGAGTCCGTGAGCGTGTAGTGCTCGCCCGCGAAGCTGAACTTCTCCCCCACCGGCGTCTCCCACAGCCCCGTGATGACCGCGAGCTGCTCCTCGAGGATCCCGAACCGCTTGGCCGGGAACGGGATGCCGTACGCGGTGTGCTCCTGCGGGAACCAGCCCGCCCCCAGGCCCAGCTCGATGCGCCCGCCCGACATCTGGTCGACCTGCGCGACCTGGATCGCGAGCACGCCCGGGTGGCGGAAGGTCGCCGAGGTGACGAGCGTGCCCAGGCGGATGCGGCTGGTCTCGCGCGCCAGGCCCGCGAGCGTGGTCCAGGCGTCGGTCGGGCCCGGGAGCCCGTCGCCGTCCCCCATGACGAGGTAGTGGTCGGAACGGAAGAACGCGTCGAAGTCGAGCTCCTCCGAGGCGCGTGCGACCGCGAGGATGTCGTCGTAGGTGGCGCCCTGCTGGGGCTCGGTGAAGATGCGGAGGTCGATCGTCATGTCCTCCACCTTGCCACGTCACCGAGGGTGCCGAGGGCGGGCGCGGGCCCGCCGCGACTCAGCCGATCTGCGCGGCGACCACGGTCACCGAGCGGCCCGGCGGAGCGGTGACCACGAGGTCGCCGTCGTCGGTCAGCGAGAGGTGGAAGCCACCGAGGTCGCGGGACACGCCGACGGGCGTCGGGTCGGACGCACCGGGCAGCGCGTCGGAGGCCGCGCGCGATTCCTCACCGGCAGCCCCCTCGGCGCCCGGGGTGCCCGGTTCGGCCGGGGCCGCGAGGTCGAGGTACTCCGTGAGGTCGCGCGACACCTCGACCAGCTTCACGGGCCAGCTCTCGCCCGGCTCCCAGGCCGCCCCGGCGCGCAGGCGCCGACCGACGAGCCCGACGAGCGCGGGCTCGTCGGCGGTCTCGAAGCGGACGTGCCCGCCCTCGTCGACCTGGAGGCCCGTGATGCGCTGGACGTCGACGATCTCGTTGCTCGCGGCGGCGACCAGGACGTCGGCGGCGTCGAGGAGCTCCTGGGCGTCGTCGGACTCCGCGAAGGCCTCGGGGGTGTCGACCTCGGGCACGGGCCAGTCGCCGCGGACCACCGCGAGCTGCTCGTCGCGCGACCCGGCGCGCGGGTAGCGGTGGGAGACGTTGACGACGACGGCCATGGAAACCTCCGGTGATGCGTGGATCGGACTCAGGACAGCAGACCACACGTCGGCGGTCTTCCCCGCACCGCGCGGGCCGCCCGCGGCACCGTAGGGTCGGGGCATGCGACTGAGCACCGTGATCCTGCCGATCTACCGCTGGGCCGAGGGGCGCGACGTGTGGCGCCGCGCGGAGGACCTGGGGTTCCACGCGGCCTACACGTACGACCACCTGTCGTGGCGCGACTTCCGCGACGGCCCGTGGTTCGGCGCGCTGCCCACGCTCGCCGCGGCAGCCGGGGTCACGGAGCGGATCCGCCTCGGGACCCTCGTGACCTCGCCGAACTTCCGCGAGCCCGTGACGCTCGCCAAGGACCTCATGACCCTCGACGACCTCTCGGGCGGGCGGGTCACGCTCGGTCTCGGTGCGGGGACCACAGGGTTCGACGCCACGGTCCTGGGGGGCGAGGGCTGGTCGGCCCGCGAGCGCGCGGACCGGCTGCGGGACTTCACGGCGCTGCTCGACCGCCTCCTGACCGAGCCCGCCGTGACGCACGACGAGGGGCACTACCGCGCGCACGAGGCCCGGACGATCCCGGGTCCCGTCCAGGAGCCGCGCATCCCGTTCGCGATCGCCGCGACCGGTCCTCGCGGCCTGCGCCTCGCGGCGCGGTACGGCCAGGCGTGGGTCACGACGGGCGACGACCGCGTCGGCACGGACGGCACGCCGGCCGCGTCACGCGCGGCCGTCGGCGCCCAGGTGTCCCGGCTCGAGGCCACGTGCACCGAGGCGGGGCGAGACCCGGGCAGCATCCAGCGCATCCTCCTGACGGGGTTCACGCCCGACCGGCCGCTCGACTCGGTCGACGCGTTCGTCGAGACCGCGGCGGCCTACCGCGACCAGGGCATCACGGAGATCGTGCTGCACTGGCCCATCGCGGACTCGCAGTTCGCTGCCGACCAGGTGACGTTCGAGAAGATCGCGACCGAGGGGCTCGCCCAGCTCGGCTGAGGCCCGGTGCCGGGCTGAGGGTCCGTCCGCGCGGCTCCTCCCGGCAGCGTCGGTCGCCCTCAGGCCTCGGTGCCCCCTCCGGCCCCCGCCTCGACCCGGGGCGTCCCCCGCTCCTCGCTCCGCGTCTCGGTCGAGATCCGCAGCGCGGCCACGAGGTCGCGGTACAGCTCGTCGGCGGCGAGCAGCTCGGCGTGCGTCCCGCGCGCCCGCACGCGACCGTCTTCCATGACGAGGATCTGGTCGGCGTCGATCACGGTCGAGAGCCGGTGAGCGATCGTCACGACGGCTCGGTCGCGCGACAGGTCCTCGATCACGGCGTGGACCGCGGCCTCGGTGAGGCCGTCGACCTGTGCGGTGGCCTCGTCGAGCAGCAGCACCTCGGGCGCGTGCAGCACGGCCCGGGCGAGGGCCACGCGCTGGCGTTCTCCGCCCGAGACCGTGGTCCCGACGAGCGAGGTGTCGAGCCCGTCCTCGAGCGAGCGGACCTTGGCGTCGAGACGGACCTTGGCCAGCGCGTCCCACATGGCGTCCTCGGTCGCGTCGGGGTCGGACAGGCGCAGGTTCTCGCGGATCGTGCCGGGCACGACGGGCGTCTCCTGCTCGACGTACGCGATGCGCGAGCGCACCTCGTCGAACGTGTAGCCGTCGTAGGGCCGACCGTCGAGCAGCAGCGTGCCGGACTCGGGCTGGAGGAAGCGCAGGAGCAGCGAGAACGTGGTGGTCTTGCCGGCTCCCGACGGGCCGACGATCGCGACCTGACCGCGCCGGGGCACCTCGAACGTGAGGTCGCGGACCACGGGCTCGCCACCGGGCAGGTAGCGCGCGGTCACGTCCCGGAACGCGAGCACGGGCGTCTCGCCCGCCTCGCCCGGGGAGGGGTGGGCGAGACGCGGTGGGTGCGCGGCGCCGTCGGGCAGGGCACTCCCCCGGCCCGACGACGGCACGCCCCCTCCCGCCGCACCTCGCCCGGGTGCGTCCCCGGCAGGGGCGCCGGCCCGCCCGGGCTCCTCGATCTCGATGGCCTCGACCTCGCGGATGCGGCCCGCGGCCGCGATACCGGCCTGGAGCTGGCTGACGTTCTGCGTGAGGCTCGTGACGGGGTCGACGATCTGGAACGCGTACAGCAGGAACGCGACCAGGCTCGAGACCGCGAGCAGGCCCTGGTCGACGCGCCACGCGCCGAGCGCGAGGATCACGATGATCGCGAGCTGGATGCCGCCGCCCGCGATGGTCCAGGCGACGGCCTCGGTGCGCACCGACCGCACGCTGTGCCGGGCCGCGTCGCGCGCGTCGCCGACCACGCGGTCGATCTGGCGCTGCTCGGCGCGGCTCGCCTTGATGGTCCGCAGCGCGCGCAGTCCGCCCTCGAGCACGCCGCCGAGCCGTCCGAGCGACTCCTGGGCCTGCTCCTGGGCCTTGGCGATGCGCGGCATGAGCGACCCCACGAGCACGCCGATGACGACGATCGCGAGGAGCGTCGTGCCGAGCAGGACCGTGTCGAGCACGGCCATGAGGACGATCGTCCCCACCAGCCCGACGACCGCGTTGACGAGGTTGACGATGCTCGACGACGCGGCCTCGCGCAGCAGCACGGTGTCCGAGGTGACGCGCGTGACGAGCTCTCCGGTGGGCCGCGACCCGAGCGCCCCGACCTTGGCGCGGAAGAAGCGGCGGACCATCGAGGTGCGGGCGTCGAGCACCACGCGCTCGGCGAGCGTGCCCAGCAGGATCCACTGCCACAGGCCCAGGACGAGCCCCACGAGCAGGAGCCCGACCAGCAGCCCGACGGCCGGCGCGAGCGAGGCCCCGGTGCCGAGCGTGTCGAGGACGCGCTTGGTGACCATGGGGGTCGCGAGGCTCGCGGCCGTGGTGCCGAGCCCGAGGACCAGGCCCAGCGCGAGCGTGCGTCGGTGGGGCTTGACGAAGGTCCACAGGACCTTGAGGCGTGGGAGGAGCGGCCCCTTGGGCTCAGGCGGCCCGGAGGTCTCGAGGGTCGGGTCGGTCGACGCGGGGGCGGTGGCGGCCATGCGCCCAGTGGAACACGCATGTCCCATTTCAGACAAGAGACGTCCCGTCGCTTCGCGGATACGCTGAGCACGTGACAGCCAGCGACACCGCCGCCGTGCCGCGCGAGGCGAGCGCCGACGCTCCTCCCGCCGCGACGCCTGCGGTCCCCGAGGCCCCCGCGACCGGAACCCGTGCCCGCACCCGGCGCGCGATCCTCGACGCGGCCGTCGAGGTGTTCAGCACCAACGCCTCGGCCTCGCTCGGTGAGGTCGCCCAGGCCGCGCAGGTCGGCCGCAGCACCCTGCACCGCTACTTCCCCGAGCGCGCGGACCTCATCCGAGCCGTCGGGGCCGAGGCCCTCGACCGCACGCGCGCCGCGATCCGCGCGGCCCGGCTCGAGGACGGCGACCCGGCCGCGGCCCTGCGCCGGCTCGTGATCGAGTACTTCGACCTGGGGCCCTGGTACATGCTGCTGTTCCACGAGGCCTCGCTCGCCGAGGACGAGGCGTTCTGGGCCGAGAGCGACGCGGCCGAGGCCCCCGTGCGCGCGCTGTTCGCACGAGGCCAGGACGACGGCACGTTCGACCCGACACTGACCATCTCCTGGAACCAGCGCACCGTGTGGTGGACACTGTTCAACGCCTGGTCGGTCATGACCGAGGACGGTGCGTCGCGCAGCGACGCGCTGCGCATGGCGGTCCGCAGCGTCGAGGGCGTGGTCCTCGCGGTGCGCAGCGCTCCCCCGGCCTGACCGCCCGCACCGACGACCCGCACGAGCGAACCGAGGACGACCGCATGAAGAACATCCGCTGGGCGAGCCTCCTGACCGTGCTCGGGTGCGCCGTGGTGGGGCTCGTGAGCCTGTTCTCGCTGCTCAGAGGCCGCACGTGGGCGTGGTTCCCGCTGCTCGTCGCGGTCGCGGTGGGGTTCCGCGAGATCCGCTACCTCCAGCGGATCGACCACCAGCGAAACGCCCCGCGGTAGTCTCGGTACCTGCCCCCGGCCGGCGCGCACCGGTCGGCTGCGCACCCAGGGCCCGCCCCTCAGGGGCGTCCCGGAGGGGATGTCCCCCATCCGACGGGCGCCCGTCATCCTCCGGGAGGACGGGACCCTCTCCGAGGATGGTTCGGAGGACCGATGTGCCCGCACCCCCGCCCCGCAGAGACTGGTAGCACGCCCCGCGACAGCGAGGGCGGCCAACTTTCCCTGGGGAGGAAGCATGACCACGCAGGTCACGACCTCGACGCCGATCCGCGTCGCACTCCGCGGCCACGACTCGACCGCGCGCCGTGCGCGCTCGTCGCAGCGCCCGGACGGCTCGCGCCCCACCTCCCTGCCCGACGACGACGCGTCCGTCCCGCAGTCACGTCGCCCGGCCGCGGCGAGCGACCCGTCCGACCGCGCGAACGGCTGGCTCGTGGCCGGCTCGGTCCTCGTGGCCATCGCGCTGTTCTCCGCGCTCGCGCTCAGCTCGTTCGCGACGCTGGGCTGACCGGCTGACCTGTCACGACCCCACAGACCCGTCAGGACCCGCGTGACCTCGAGGTCACGCGGGTCCCGCCATGTCACGGCCCTCCCCAGGCTGCTCAGAGCCGCGGGTCGACCGGCTCCGACTCGAGCGCCAGGACCGCGAAGACGACCTCGTGGACGCGCCACAGCGGCTCGCCCGCGACCACGCGCTCGACGGCCTCGAGCCCCAGCGCGTACTCGCGCAGCGCGAGCGACTGCTTGCGGCCCAGCGACCGGACCCGGAGCCGCTCCAGGTGGTGCTCCTGGGTGTACTCGGGTCCGTAGATGATCCGCAGGTACTCGCGGCCGCGGACCTTGAGCCCCGGCTGGACGAGCCCCTTGGGCCCGCGCACGAGGTTCGCGAGGGGCTTGACGACCATCCCCTCGCCGCCCGCCTCGGTCATCTCCTCCCACCAGCGGACCCCCTCGGCGCGCGAGGCGTCGTCCGCGAGGTCGACCACGAGACGGCGCGTCGGCCGGAAGAGCACCGGGTCGGCCTCGACCAGGCGGTCGGCGATGCCCAGGTGCCACAGGTGGTCGCGCGTCGCGTAGGTCGCCCCGCCCGGGGTGGCCGGGCCGGGGGCACCGACCGGTTCGCCGGAACCGCTCGTCCCGCTCGCGAGCACCTGGAAGGGTGCGAGCTGCACGCCGTCGAGCCCGTCGATGGGCCACCGGTAGCGGCGGTACGCCTCGGTGTATCTCTCGGCGTCGTCGGCGCGCGACGCCGTCCGCGTCCGCAGCCCCTCGACGTCGACACCGCGCGCGACGGCCGCGTCGAGCGCCGCGAGCGCGGGCGGCATGACCGCGCGCGCTGCGGCCCCGACGCTCGCGTACTGGTCGCGGATGAGCTGGTCGGCCTTGGCGGACCAGGGCAGGATCTCGGCGTCGAGCAGGACCCAGTCGGCCCCCAGCTCGTCCCACACCCCGGCCCCGTCGAGGGCCTTCGCGACGCGCTCGAGGAGGGCCTCCGCCGTCGGGCCGGAGAAGAGCGGACGTCCCGTCCGCGTGTGCGCGACCCCGCGCCCTCCCGGCTGGACGTCCACGCCGAAGCGCCACGCCGAGGCCCCGTACGCCTCGCGGCACACCAGCACCACGGCGCGCGAACCCATGTGCTTCTCCTCGCACACGACCTGCCCGACGCCGTCGCCCGCGTACGCCGCGAACGCGCCGTCGGGGTGCTCGAGGTAGCCGGGGAGCCGTGACGTCGCGACCGGGCTCATGGTCGGCGGCAGGTACAGCAGCGCCCGCGGGTCGACCGCGAACCGGCTCATGACCTCCAGGGCCCCCGCGGCGTTCTCCTCGGGGATCGTGATCCTGCCCCGCGTGCCCGTGACGACCGAGCGCCGGCCGAGCACGTCGGTCACGTCGAGCACGTCGGGATCGCGCTGCGGCTGTGCCCCTTCGGTGCCCGCCGCGTCGGTACCGGCGTCCTGCAGGAACGGGCGCGCGGGCTCGTAGTAGACCTCGGCCGCGGGCACCGAGACGAGCTCCTTCTCGGGGTAGCGCAGCGCCGAGAGCTTCCCGCCGAACACGCAGCCCGTGTCGAGGCACATCGTGTTGTTGACCCACTCGGCCTCGGGCGTGGGCGTGTGCCCGTAGAGCACCATGGCCCGGCCGCGGTACTCGTTCGCCCAGGGGTAGCGCACGGGCAGCCCGAACTCGTCGGTCTCGCCCGTGGTGTCGCCGTAGAGCGCGAAGCTGCGCACCCGCCCCGACGCGCGCCCGTGGTACGACTCCTTGAGCCCCGCGTGCGCGACCACGAGCCGCCCGCCGTCGAGCACGAGGTGCGAGACCAGGTCACGGCAGAACGTCTCGACGTCCTTGCGGAACTCCTCGGGCTCCTCGGCGAGCTGTGCGAGCGTCGTCTCCAGCCCGTGGCTGACGGTCACGTTGCGCCCCGCGAGCGCGCGCACGAGCTTGTGCTCGTGGTTGCCGGGTACGGCGAGCGCGTGCCCCGCCCGGACCATGCCCATGACGAGGCGCAGGACGCCCGGCGAGTCCGGTCCGCGGTCGACGAGGTCGCCCAGGAACACCGCGCGGCGGCCTTCGGGGTGGGCGGCGTCGACCGCACGGCCGGCCTCGTCGCGCTCGATCACGTATCCGAGCGTGGTCAGCAGGGCCTCGAGCTCGGCGCGGCAGCCGTGCACGTCACCGATCGCGTCGAACGGCCCGGTCTGGTCGCGGAGGTCGTTCAGCAGCGGCTCGCGGGAGATCGTGGCGGACGCGATCTCGTCGACGCCGCGCAGCACGTGGACCTTGCGGAAGCCCTCTCGGTTCAGGGACTTGAGCGACGAGCGCAGCGCCTGGCGCTGACGCTTGACGACGTGGTCGCCGAAGTCGCGGTCGGGGCGGGAGCGGTTGCGCTCGATCGCGACGGTCTCGGGCACGTCGAGCACGATCGCGACGGGCAGGACGTCGTGCGCCCGCGCGAGCGCCACGAGGTTCTTGCGCGCTGCGGACTGCACGTTCGTCGCGTCGACGACCGTCAGGTGCCCCGCCTCGAGCCGCTTGCTCACGATCGTGCCGAGCACCTCGAACGCCGCGGCCGTGGCCGACTGGTCGTTGACGTCGCCCGAGACGAGGCCGCGGCAGAAGTCCGAGGAGACGGCCTCGAAGGGCCCGAACCGTTCGCGTGCGAACGTCGACTTCCCGGACCCGGACACCCCGACGAGGACCACGAGCGAGAGCTCGGGCACGGTCAGGACGCGGGGGCCCTCGTCGGTCACGCGCTGCTCCTCGGTCATGCTCCTGCCTCCGTCGATCGTACGAACAGCGCCATCTGCGTCGGCGACCCCAGCCCGCGCGGCCCCACGTCCTCTGGCCCGACGTCGCGGAAGGTCACCGCGTACCCGTGACGGTGCGCGACGCCGTCGGCCCACGCCTGGAGCTCGGCGCGCGTCCACTCGAACCGGTGGTCCGTGTGGCGGTGGCCGTGCTCCTCGAGCGCCGGGTACAGCGCGTTGTACTCGACGTTGGGCGTCGTCACGACGACCGTCGCCGGCCGGGCCTCGGCGAACACGACCCGTTCGAGCGCGCCCAGGCGCGGCGGGTCGACGTGCTCGATCACCTCCATGAGCACCGCGGCGTCGAAGCCCGCGATCCGCTCGTCGCGGTACGTGAGCGAGGACTGCACGAGCTGCACGCGCTCGCGCTCGGCGTCGCTCGCGTCCTCGAGACGGAGGCGCGTCGCGGCCCGTTCGAGCTCGCGCGCCGCCACGTCGGTGCCGAGCAGCCGCGTGAAGCGGCGGTCGGCGGCGAGGAGGCGCAGCAGGGCGCCCTCGCCGCACCCGAGGTCGACGACGCTGCGCGCGCCGACCTCGTGCAGGGCCGCGATCACGGCCTCGGCGCGCTGCCGGGCGAGCGTGGGCGCCTTCTCCTGCCCGACGGCGTCGCTCCCCGCGGCGGGGACGTCGCCCTCGGTCGGGGTCTCGTCGGTACCGGGCTCGGCGCCGGCGTCCGTCCCGGCGTCCGCAGGCAGCGGGCCGCCGTCGAGCGTCACGAGGCGGTCGGTCGCGTCCTCGACGTACCGGTGCTGGTGCGCGAGGTAGCGGTGCATGATCTGGTCCCGCTCGGGGTGACCGGCGAGCCACCCCTCGCCCGCGCGCAGCAGCTTGTCGACCTCGTCGCCCGTGACCCAGTAGTGCTTGGCGTCGTCGAGCACGGGCAGAAGGACGTACAGGTGGTGCAGGGCGTCGGCGAGCCGAACGGTCCCGGTCAGGCGCAGGTCGACGTAGCGCGAGTCGCCCCACTCGGGCACGGTCGGGTCGAGCGGCTCGGGCGTGGCGACGACGGTCCAGCCCAGGGGCTCGAACAGGCGCTCGGCGAGCCGCGCACCTCCGCGGCACGGCAGCGCGGGGACGTGGATCTCGAGCGGGACCGGGGAGTCCGCGAGCGCCTGCCGGGAGTCGCAGCGGCCCGTCATCGCGGTGCGGAACACTGCGCCGAGCGCGACCGCGAGCATCGACGAGGCGGCGTAGGGCCGGTCGTTGACGTACTGGGCGAGCGAGAACGCGTCGCGGCCACCGAACCGCTTGTTGCGCACGATCCCCACGGGGTCGACCTCGAGGAGCAGCGCGACCGTGCAGCGCGCGGGCTCGGCCTCGGGGTAGAAGACGTGCGCCGTGCCGACGGGCAGGTCGAACGACTGGGCCCGCGCGGGGTGCTTGTGCAGCAGGTACCCGAGGTCGGTCGCGTCCGTCATCGCTGTCGTGGGCGTCTCTGGTGCTGGTGTCTCTGTCCCGGGCGCAGCCGCACCGGGCAGGGCGGTCCTGGGCAGGGCGGTCCCGGCCGGCGCGCCGGCGGTCGTCGTGAGGGTGACCAGCATGCTGTGCATGCTCCCACGGGTGCGCAACGGATTTACGCTGGAGGTGGTCCGTGCGTCCGCGCGTCGACGACGACCGTGGACGCCGTGTCCTCGACGGACGGAGCAGTCATGTCCACGACACCGCAGGTCCCGGTCGGCGTCCCCGACGGACGACCCGGAGGACCGCCCGGCTCGCTCCCCTCCCCCGCCCCTGCGGACTCCGGCCCGGGGGTCGACGAGTTCGCCGAGCGGCTGTTCGCGTCGTCCCTCGGCGCGATCGAGGTCTTCGGGGTGTATCTCGGGGACCGGCTGGGCTGGTACCGGTCGCTCGCGACGGACGGTCCTGCGACGTCGTCCGAGCTGGCCGCGCGGACGGGCACGCAGGAGCGCTATGCGCGCGAGTGGCTCGAGGGGCAGGCGGTCGCGGGGATCCTCGCTGTCGTTCCTGGGCGCGTGCCGTCCGGCGTGCCGGGGGACGACGCCTCGGCGCGCCGCTACGCCCTGCCGCCCGGCCCGGCCGAGGTCCTGACCGACGAGCACAGCCTCGCGTACCTGGGACCTCTGCCCCGGTTGTTCGCGGCCGTGGGGCGCACGTTCGACGAGCTGCTCGACGCGTACCGCGACGGCGGCGGGGTCTCGTGGGGCCGGCTCGGCGCGGACGCGCGCGAGGCCCAGGCGGACCTGAACAGGCCGTGGTTCGAGCACGAGCTCGCGGGTGCGCTCGGTCAGGTACCGGACCTGCACGCGATCCTGTCGCGCCCGGCGGCGCGCGTCGCGGACGTGGGCTGCGGCGCCGGGTGGTCGACCGTCGCGCTCGCGCGCGCGTACCCGCAGGCCCGGTTCGACGGGTACGACGTGGACGCCCCGTCGGTCGACATGGCCCGCGCGAACGCCGAGGCCGCGGGGGTCGCGGACCGTGTGACGTTCCGGGTCGCGGACGCGGCGACGCTCCCCGACTCGATCGCGCTCGACGCGGCCTTCGCGTTCGAGTGCACGCACGACATGCCGCGTCCGGTCGAGGTGCTGTCCGCGGTGCGTCGGGCCGTCGTGCCCGACGGCGCCGTGGTCGTCATGGACGAGGCCGTCGCCGAGGAGTTCACCGCGCCGGGGGACGAGGTGGACCGGCTCATGTACGGGTTCAGCCAGTTCGTGTGCCTGCCGGACGGGTTGTCGTCGTCGCCGTCGGTCGGCACGGGGACGGTCATGCGGCCCGCGACGCTCGAACGGTACGCGCTCGACGCCGGGTTCGAGCGTGTCGAGGTCCTGCCGATCGAGGGGTTCAGCCTCTTCCGGTTCTACCGGCTGCACCACTGAGCACCCACCTGGCGCTGCCCCGGAAGCAGCCGCTCCCCTAGGCTGTGCTCCGCGGCGCCGCCCCGGGGCCAGGGGGAGGACGCATGGCCAGGACGCCCCGTCGGGAGCCGACCGAGACGGAGAAGCTGGGATCGGTGTCGTCCTTCGTGGGGATGCTGGTCGGCCTGCCGACCGCGGTGGTGCTCGTCGTGGCCCTCTTCCTCGATCTCCCGGACGCAGTCGTGTGGACGTTCGCCGGCTTGTTCGTCCTGGGACTGCTGGCGTCGCTCGTCCTCGACGTCGTCGAGGCCGTCCGGCACCGTGCGGGGGCGTGGGGAGTGCTGTGGGCCGGAGCGAGCTCGCCGTTCCGGTACGCGTTCGGGTGGTTGAGGGTCTTGCCGACCTTCTAGGCCGGCCGAGCGGTCGGATCGAGGTGCCGGTGCGCTTCCGGGCTGACACGCTGGCCAGATGATCACCGAGCTGCACGTCGTCGACTGGCGCCGTCGCGTCCAGCACCTGTACGCGCGCGTCCGCGACGTGGCTGTCGAGGACCCTGCGGCCGCGCACGAGTACTGGGTCGCGTCGCGCGACGACCTCCTGGCCGAGCACCCGGCCTCGCCGCTCCTGCCCGAGGACCGGGCCGCGTTCACCGGGGTCCCGGTCGGTCCGTACGACGCCGCGATGCGTTTCGAGGTGCCGCTCGTGCCCGACCCGGCGCGCGGCACTCCCGCAGCGGTGCGGCTCGACGTCCCGACGGGCACCGACGGTGTGGTGCCGTTCGAGCGCGTCGGGAGCCTCGACCTGCCCGGGCTGGGGTCGCTGGACGTGTGGGCGCTGCGGTCGTACGGGGGCGGTCTGTTCGTGCCGGTCAAGGACCGGTCGCGAGCGACGTACGGCGGGGGGCGGTACCTCCTGGACACGATCAAGGGCGCGGACCTGGGGTCCGCGTCCTCCCGTCCCGTGCCCGACGGCGACGCGCCCCTGGTCGTCGACCTCAACTTCGCGTACAACCCGTCGTGCGCGTACGACCCGGCGTGGGCGTGCCCGCTCGCCCCGGCGGGGAACACGCTCGCGGTCGAGCTGACGTGCGGGGAGCTGGTGCGGGCCGCGGCGTAGCGTTCGCCGGGCCCTGGTGACGGGCACGCCGGGCAGGTGCGCCGGGCACGTCGGGCGCTACCCCCGGGTGTGTTTTCTCTGCCGCCACAACAATTGTGGTGGCTGTGCGGACGACGACCTCCGGAGGACAGCGGCTCGGTCACCCCTCGGCCCGGCGATGCCGCCACGCGACCGGTCTCAGTGCAGGAGCGACTTCAGCCCGATGATCAGCAGACCGAACGCCCCCGCGATCACGGTCTCGACCGTCAGGGCCCAGCCCCGGACCCCCGCGCGATGCGCTGCCAGGTGCCCGAGGACCGCGAGCATGATCACGGTGAACCACAGCGCGAGCAGCGCAGCCCCCGGCACGTCGAGGCCGAACAACCGGCCCACGAGGTAGACCGCGAGCGCCGGCACCCCGCCGAGGAGGACCCACACCTCCTCGGAGGACGCGAGCCTCAGCCGCTCGGCAACGGAGTGCTCGGTGTCCCGGAAACGCCCTCCGAGCGCCGACACGTACACGTGCGCGGCCCAGTAGACGATCAGCACGCCCGCGACCGCGGCCACGACGAACTCGCTCGACGCGTCGTGCGTGCTCGACACCGCGAGCATGAACCCTGCGACCACGGCGCCGTAGAGGAAGTCGGCAGGGCCGCCCCGCGCGAACCGGTCGCTCAGGCTGTCCCGCTGGGCGTGGTGGTCGACGTTCTTCCACGAGCGCGCGGCCGGCTCGCCCTCGCCCCCGTGCGCGCTGCCCTCAGCGCCCTCTCCGGAGCCTGCCGCCCGCGTCTCGTCGCCGTCCGTCATGCGCGTCGCCTCCGGTCGCGTCAGCCTGTCTCCGCCTCTCTCGTCACTGTAGCGACGCCGTCGGGCACGGCGCGCGGCGACCAGCCGCCGACCCGACGGCACGGCGCGCGGCGACCAGCCGCCGACCCAGTGTCGCCCGATGCGGCGACCACGCACGGACCATCTGCCGAGCAGCCCCCGCCCACGGCCTCCCCGCGGCATGCCCCGCCCGCAGCACGCGGTGTACCGTCCCGTTCATGAGTGCCGCACGAAGCAACACGCACGCGCAGGCGGTCGACGCGGCGATCGAGCTGTTCACCCGGAAGGGCTACGAGCAGACGACCGTCGAGGACATCGCCGACGCCGCGCAGATCAGCCGGGCCACGTTCTTCCGACGGTTCCGCTCCAAGGAGGACGTGGTCTTCGCGGACCACGAGCTGCTCCTGGACGCCGTCGTGGTCCTCCTCGGGGAGACCCGCCCCGCCGCGCGGGGCGTCACCCCCGAGGAGCTCGAGAACGTCGACCCGTACGTCGAGGTGTGCAAGGCGGCCCGGCTCGTGTTCGACCACCACGTGGGCCAGCGCGAGACGTCGGTCGCACGGCACCGTCTCCTGCAGGACGTGCCCGCGCTGCGCGACCGCGAGCTCGTGACCACGCACCGCTACGAGCGGGCGTTCACGTCCTACCTGCGCGACACCCTGCCCGCCGACACCCGGAACTCGACCGCGTCGGTCGCGTTCGCGGCGTCGGTCGTCGCGGTGCACAACGCGATCCTGCGCCGCTGGTTGCGCGACCCCGACCAGGACCTGCGTCCCGAGCTCGAGGAGGCGTTCGCGGACCTGCGCCGCGCGGCCCGCAACCCCGCAGGCCCGACGACGGAGCCACCCCAGTCGTCCACGTCACCCGGGCGCACCGGGGGCGAGGCGGGCGACGGTCCGACGGCGGGCCCCGCTGCCGACACCACCGTCGGTACCGTGCCGACCCGCCGCGTCGTCGTGACCGTGCTCGACGGCGACGTCGACCCCGACGAGGTGGCCCGGGCCGTGCGCGACGCGTTGAGTGCGTGATTCGGCTGCGGCTCGCCGGGCGTGTCGCAGCCGAACCACGCACTCGGCACAGCACCGACGAGCCCCGGGAATGCACCGGTACCATCGGCGGTTGCAGCACTACAGCAAGCAGTACGCACGAACGTGCTCCGGGGTCGGTGCAATTCCGAGCCGGCGGTGACAGTCCGCGACCCGCGCCCACGCGCGGTTGACCTGGTGGAACTCCAGGACCGACGGTGAAAGTCCGGATGGGAGGAAGCACGTGCGGCACGGCCGTCCCCGGCCGGGTCGGGCACGACGATCCGTCGAGCCCGCCCACGACCGTCGGGACCGGTCTCGCCGTGGTGAGCGCCGCCGTCGGGCAGCCCGGACAGGGCATCCCCGACCAGGCGCCCGCCCTCACCCCGGAGCCGCCGTGCCCAGGACGAGGGAACATCGATGGACCTGATCCACGCGCTCTTCGACGCGCAGCTGACGATCGGCGGCCAGCACCTGCTGTGGCGGGAGATCGTCGGCAACGGGTTCGGCCTGGCGTCCGCGCTCGGAGGCATGCGCCGCAAGATCTGGGCGTGGCCCGTGGGGATCGTCGGCAACCTGCTGCTCCTCACGGTGTTCCTGGGCGCGGTGTTCGCGACGCCCAACCCCGTCAACCTGCTCGGCCAGGCCGGACGCCAGGTCATGTTCGTCGTCGTGTCGGTGTACGGCTGGGTCCAGTGGCGGCGCACCCGCGCGCGCCTCGGCCAGGACGCGGCGAACCTCGACGCGGACAGCCACGGGGTGTCGGTCGAACCCCGGTGGGCCACGTGGCGGCAACGCGTCTTCCTCGTCGTGGCGCTCGTGGGCGGGACGCTCGTCCTGACCCCGATCTTCCGGATGCTCGAGTCCTACGAGCCCGTGTGGGCCGACGCCTGGATCTTCATGGGCTCGCTGCTCGCGACGTACGGCATGGCCAAGGGCTGGGTCGAGTTCTGGCTGATCTGGGTCGCGGTCGACATCGTGGGCGTGCCCCTGCTGGTCGACGCCGGCTTCTACGCGTCCGCGTTCATGTACGTGTTCTACGGGGCGTTCACGCTCGTCGGGTTCTTCGTGTGGTGGCGGATCGACCGACGTGCCAAGGCCCTGCGGCTCGCGGGCTCGCACCCCGACGAGAGCGCGGGGGCGGCCGTCGTCGGACGGGACTGACGCTCCCCCCTGCCGTCGGCCCCGCCGCGGGCGGATACTCGGAAAGGGTGCGCCGCTGCGCAGCGCACCCGCATCCGGCTCGACGACGCGACGGGAAAGGCGGCACCACCATGGCCACGCGACTCAACCCCTACCTGAACTTCCGCGACGACGCACGACAAGCGATCGAGTTCTACCGCGACGTGTTCGGGGGCGAGCTGACGATCAGCACGTTCGCCGACTTCCAGGCCTCCGAGGACCCGGCCGACGCCGACAAGGTCATGCACTCCCAGCTCGAGTCCCCCCACGGCCTGGTCCTCATGGCCGCGGACACCCCGAGCTCGATGGAGGTCCCGACCGGCGCGGGATTCTCGATCTCGCTGAGCGGCGAGCAGGCGGACGACGCCGAGCTGCGCGGCTACTGGGACAAGCTGTCGTCGAGCGGGAGCGTGACCGTGCCGCTCGAGGTCGCGCCGTGGGGCGACGCGTTCGGCATGTGCGTCGACGGGTTCGGCGTGAGCTGGCTCGTGAACATCTCGGGTCCAGCCCAGGCCTGACCGGGAGACCCGTCGCCCGGGGTCGTGCGTACCCCGGGCGGGGCTCCGCGATCGCCGCTGATACCGCGTCTCTTGACCTGAGACGCGATATCACGCACCATGGGGTGTATCGCCCGACACCGACGTCCGGCCCGACACCGGGAGCATCCCCCATGACGATCGAGAACCCCGTCCGCCAGAACGTGACCGAGCCGGACTACGACCTCTCGCAGCCGCTCGGCATCGACTACGCCGGCGCGTTCTCGGACGCGACCGACGCCGACCGCGACCTGCAGCAGCGGGTCCGCACGTTCGTCCAGGACGAGGTCCTGCCCGTGATCGACGGGTACTGGGAGCGCGCCGAGGTGCCGTTCGGCCTCGCCAAGCGCATGGGTGAGCTCGACTTCCTGCGCGACGGCGTCGACGTCCCCGGCTCTCCCCGGATCAGCCTCATGGGCGCCGGTCTCGCCGAGATGGAGATGTCGCGCGGCGACGGCTCGGTCGCGACGATCTGCGGCGTCCAGGGCGGCCTCGCGCTGCGCTCGATCCAGCTCCTCGGCTCGGACGAGCAGAAGGCCGAGTGGCTCGGCCCGCTCACACGCGGCGAGAAGCTCGGCGCGTTCGCCCTGACCGAGCCCACGCACGGCTCGGACTCGGTCTCGCTCGAGACCACGGCCCGCCGCGTGACCCGCGACGGCGTCGAGGGCTTCGTGATCGACGGCGAGAAGAAGTGGATCGGCTTCGGGTCGTGCGGCGACATCACGGTGCTGTGGGCGCGACTGGTCGGCGAGGACGGCGACAACCAGGTGCACGGGTTCCTCGTGCCCCAGGACACTGCGGGCTACGCGGCCAAGACCATCGAGGGCAAGGTCTCGCTCCGCGCGATCTGGCAGGCCCACATCGTCCTGACCGACGTGTTCGTCCCGGCCTCGGCCATGCTCCCGGGCGGGCGGTCGTTCAAGGACACCGGCCGCGTGCTCCAGGCGACACGCCTCGGGGTGGCGTGGTCCGCCGTCGGGCACGCGACCGCCTGCTACGAGACGGCCGTCGCCTACGCCAAGCAGCGCGTCCAGTTCGGCCGCCCCCTCGCGGCCAACCAGATGGTCCAGGAGCGGCTGACCCGCATGCTCTCGACCCTGACCCAGATGCAGCTCCTCGTCGCGCAGATGACCCGACTCGACGAGGCCGGGCAGCTCTCCGGCCCGCAGGCCTCGATCGCCAAGTACACCTGCACGCGCGGCGCCCGAGAGATCGCGGCGAGCGCGCGCGACATGCTGGGCGGCAACGGCATCCTCCTCGCGAACCGCGTCGCGCGGCACTTCGCGGACGTCGAGGCCCTGCACACCTACGAAGGCACCGAGAGCGTCCAGGCCCTCATCGTGGGTCGCGACATCACGGGCGTCTCGGCGTTCGTGTAGCCCCCACCGGCGGCGCTCCCCCGTACCGGGAGCGCCGCACCCACGCGAGCGGCCCCACGGGGCCGCCCCACCCCAGACCACCCGGCGCGGACCTCCGTTCACCTGACACCCCCGATCCGCGCCGGGCCCTTTCCGATGGAGCACCCCATGAGCAACGACGCCCACGTCCCCGTCCTCCTGCACGGCGCACGCACGCCGTTCACGCGCTTCCAGGGCGCGCTCGCGTCGCTGCCCGCGCACGAGCTGGGCGCGCACGCGATCCGCGGCGCGCTCGACGCCGCGGGCGTCGCCGCCACCGACGTCGACGCCGTGATCATGGGCCAGGTCATCCAGGCGGGCGGCGGTCAGGGGCCGGCGCGCCGGGCAGCGATCGCGGCCGGGATCGGCTGGGACGTCCCGACTGTCACGATCAACAAGCTGTGCCTGTCGGGCCTGACCGCGATCATCGACGCCGCACGCCTGATCCGCACGGGCGAGGCGTCGGTCGTCGTCGCGGGCGGCCAGGAGTCCATGACGAACGCGCCGCACCTCGTGCTCGGGTCGCGCAAGGGCTTCGCGTTCGGTGACGTGACCATGGCGGACTCGCTCACCCACGACGGCCTGCGCGACCCGTTCGACGGTCAGATCATGGGCGAGGCCACCGACCGCGGCTGCGCGACGCGCGGCATCGGCCGCGGGGAGCAGGACGAGTACGCGGCCCGCTCGCACACCCTCGCGGCAGCGGCCCGCGAGGAGGGGCGGCTCGCCGAGGAGATCGCGCCCGTCACCGTCCCGCAGCGCAAGGGCGACCCGGTCGTCGTCGCGGACGACGAGGGCATCCGTCCCGGCACCACGGTCGAGGCGCTCGCCCGCCTGCGCCCCGCGTTCGTCGAGGACGGCACCATCACGGCCGGCTCGTCGTCACCGCTGTCCGACGGCGCCGCGGCGGTCGTGGTCGTCAGCAAGGCCTTCGCGCTCTCCCGCGGCCTCACCTGGTTGGCCGAGATCCGGTCGGCCGGCCAGGTCGCGGGGCCCGACAACTCGCTGCACTCCCAGCCCGCCCGCGCGATCACCCACGCGCTCGAGCGCGAGGGCATGAAGGCCGACGAGCTCGACCTGGTCGAGATCAACGAGGCCTTCGCGGCCGTCGCGCTCCAGTCGGTCGAGGACCTCGGGATCGACCCCGGGCTCGTCAACACCGACGGTGGCGCGATCGCCCTGGGCCACCCGGTCGGCGCCTCGGGCGCGCGCCTGGCCCTGCACCTGGCCCTCGCCCTCCAGCGCCGCGGGGGCGGCGTGGGCGCCGCCGCGCTGTGCGGCGGCGGCGGGCAGGGGGACGCGCTGATCCTGCGCGCCTGAGCTCTTCCCCTCGCGTCGGGGGGGGGGGGCGCCCCCCGCGCCCCGGGGGCCCCCCCCGCGGGGCCCCGCGCGCGCGCGCACAATACAGAGGGGGGGCTCATAGACCACCACA
>NZ_JBHXBO010000067.1:0-19688 GCF_042726775.1 Oerskovia sp. NPDC060287 | reverse complement strand
GGGGTGTTTTCTGCGCAGCCACCACAATTGTGGTGGCTGCGCAGAAAACACCCCTCTGGGTAGTCGCACCCTGCAGGCGCGGCGTCGTGTTCTCGGCGTGCAGAAACTGCCTGTGTGCATCTATTGCACATGTGCACTTGGTGCACTACGTTCGTGTCATGGCCTCCGACAAGAACGCACCGCACCGCACCGACGGGCTGCCGAGCCTGGCCTCGGCCCGCGCCGCCCTCGAGGCCGCGGCCGGACTCGCTCCCGAGGAGGCCGTCGCGGCTCTCGCCGAGGCGCGCGTCCAGCTCGACGCTGCGCTCGACGAGGCCATGGCTCAGGCCCTGCTCGCCGGCCACTCGCTCCGCTCGGTCGCGGCGGACGCGGGAGTCGCACCCAACACCGTCCCGCCCCGCGTCGCCCGCACCGCGGCGCTCGGCTCCTACCGCGGACCCGACGACCGCGTGACCGCAGAAGGAGTGACCAGGGCGCGCTACGACGTCGAGCAGGGGAAGCACGTGAGTGCCGCTCCCGAGGCGACCACGCCGCTCCGCTTCCGCCGCCGCACCTGATCCGCTCCCTCCTGCGCACCATCAGCCGCACCGCCCCACGACCCGAGGAGTACTCCATGGCCGACGCCACCTCCACCCACCTGTCGATGCTCCTCGACCGGTCGGGCTCCATGCAGTCGATCAAGGCCGCGACGATCGCGGGCTTCGACGAGTTCATGCTCGAGCAGCGCGGCGTTACGGGGCGCTGCACCGTGACGCTCGCGCAGTTCGACAGCGAGTACGAGGAGGTCTACGCCGACCGGGACGTCTCCACCGTCCCGTCGCTCGACCTCCAGCCCCGTGGCACGACGGCTCTGCTCGACTCGATCGCGCGCCTCGTCCACTCGACGAGCGTGCGGATCGCGCAGCTGCCCGAGGACCAGCGGCCTGCGACCGTGATCGTCGGGATCATGACCGACGGCCACGAGAACGCCTCGAAGGAGTACACGCACGCCGCGATCAAGGCGCTCGTGACCGAGCGCGAGACCGTGTTCGGCTGGACGTTCCTCTACATGGGGGCCAACCAGGACGCGATCGAGGTCGGAGAGTCGATCGGCGTCGCCCGCGAGCGGTCGCTGACCTACGAGGGCGTCTCGGCAGGGGCCGCGTACGGGGCCGCGTCGGCGAGCATGGCCCGCCTGCGCACCGGGGTCGCCGACGGCGCCGCGCCGGCCGTGGCCCGCGACACGTTCGCGGGGTTCACGGCCGCCGAGCGCGACCTGGCTGCGGGGAACGGATCGCCCGCCGGGCGTGTGCGCACGGCCCGGCCGGCGCCCGCGGTGGCGCGCCCGGCCGCACCGCCCGCGGTGCCGACCGCACGGCTCACCGAGAGCGAGCTCGTCGCGTGGCTCACGCAGTGGCGCGACACCACGTCGGCCACGAGCATCGGCGACCGCGCGACCTACGGTGGCCGCAAGCTCATCGACGCCCAGGTCGCGGGCCACGACGTGTTCCTCAACGCCGACACGTCGCGCGGCGCGGTCGAGCAGCTCCTCGCGCACGCGGCGCGGGGCCCGCTCGTGTGGTCGGCCATCACGAACCGGAACGGGGTCGTCAACAAGATCACGTTCCAGCCCGACGGCGCCCGGACCCCCGGCTGGTACTGCTACCTCACGGCCCCCCAGGCGGGGGAGGGGCGGCTGTGAGCGGCGTCGTCGACGACGGCCCGGTGGCTCGCGCGACGCTCTACCGGACGGCGAGCGGCGGCAGGCTGCACGTCCGGGGCTGCAGCCACCTGACCTGGACCGCCGCGGACCAGCTCCTCGCGGCGACGCCGACCGACCGTGCCGAGGCGGAGCTCTGCGCGGCCTGCGACGACGAGATCCACGGGCGGGGACGCACGGTGTTCGCCTCCCTCGACGCGGCGTTCGAGGCGCTCAACCTGCACGTCGCCAACCGGGCGCGGATGCGTGAGATCGCAGCGCACGTCGACTTCGACGTGGTGTGGGCGCCGGCGAGCCGGTCGTACGTCGGCGCCGGGTTCGACGACGGCCGACCGGCCGCCGCGTACTTCAACCGGGGGTTCGTCGACGTCTACCGGGGGCCGAACGACTACGAGCGCACGGAGATGCCGAACTTCGGCGGAGGTGGGGGTGGCGCCGGGGCCCGGCGTGCGCCCGAGAGGGAGGCCGCGACGTGCCCGTCGTGCTCGATGCAGCTGCCCGCGGCCGGGACGTGCGACTACTGCGACTGAGCCAAGACCGAAGGGTGCGGGGCCGCTGCCGCCCCGCACCCTAGGACTGCTCGAGCTCCGCGTCGTCGCACGTCTCCGACAGCACCGGCGCGTTCAGGCGGACGACGGACGTCTGCTCGGACGACACGACGAGCTCGGCCCCGGCGTCGTCGGTCGACGACACCTCGACCGCCCCGCCGTCCACGAACACGGTCTGCCCCAGGGCGGCGAACCCGTGCTGCGCGAGGACGGGGTCCAGGGCTGCGCGGACCGCCGCGAAGTCGTCGCCCTCGGCGTACAGGTACTGCGCCGAGCCGGCAGCCGGCAGGACCAGGGTGCACGCCGAGCCCTCCTCGGAGAGGCCGGCCGTCCCGCTCGACTCCCACGGCGTGGCCGGGTCGAGGGACGACAGCGCCGCGAGGACGTCGTCGCGCACCACGGTGTACGTGTCGAGCGCCTCGGCAGGGCTCGCACCCGGCGTGCCCGCGGTCGGAGCCGCGGCGGGAGAGCTGCTGCACCCTGCGACGAGCTGCCCGACGGCGGCCACCACCAGCAGCACCCCGCCGGCACGCAGCCGCTTCCTCGACGATCCGGCGTCTCTCACGCGGTGCCCCCTCGCTGGGTCGGTCGACGCGCAGGGTGCGCGGCGTCGTCGAACCTAGCAGCGACGAGGCGCCCACCGGGTGACGTCGCATGGGGACCGCTGCCCATGGCCTGCCCGCCGCGTGGTCGATAGCGTGAGTCGGCGATGCCCGGGACCAAGGCGGTCCCGCAGCCACGAGGGGGGACATGCGCACCATGTTCGGCGCCGACGTCGAGGCGCTCGCAGGGCTCGGCAGCAGCTTCGTGGAGAGCGCCGAGACGCTCGAGACGGCCCGGCGGCAGGTCGACGGGATCGTCGCCTCCGCGGGCTGGGTGGGGCCCGACGCCGAGGAGTTCCGGCAGGACTGGTCCCGGCGTCTGGCTCCCGCGCTCGCTTCCTGCCTCGGTGCGCTCCGCGACAACGCCGAGGTGCTCCGGCGGAACGCCGAGGACCAGGCCCGCACCAGCGCGGCCGACGGCGGAGCGGGGCCAGGCCTCGACCGGGGCGGTAGGCCGGGGGCCGGGGGTGGTGGCGACCGCTCCGGCGACGGGGGGAAGGACCGGCCGGGAAACCCGGACCTCTCGGGCCACGGCCCGTGGGTCGACGTCCCGCCCACGATCCCGCTCGACGACGCGGCGCTCGACCCGAACATGATCAACCAGCAGGGCCTCGGCGACTGCTGGCTCCTCGCGGGCCTGGGCGCGGTCGCCCGCGACGACCCCCAGTTCATCCGCGACCACATGCGGCTCAACGCCGACGGGACGTGGACCGTGACGATGTACAAGGACGGCGACCCCGTCGAGATCACGGTCGAGCCCGAGGTCGCGCAGGACGGCGTCATGGACCCGAGCGGGAACCCGAGCTGGGCGTCGATCTACGAGAAGGCGGCCGCCGAGTACTGGGGCGGCAGCTACGACGACATCGACGGCGGCTACTCGAGCGACGCGTTCGCGGCCATCACCGGCGCGACCCCCTCTAAGACCGGCGAGGGGAACCTCTCCGACCTCAAGGACCGTCTCGCCGACGGCCCGGTCGCGCTCGGGACCGAGGACGAGCCGTCGTGGTGGCCGTTCGGCGACGAGGTCGACGACTCCCGGGTCGTGCCCAACCACGCGTACATCGTGGACAAGGTCGAGGAGCGGGACGGCGAGCTCAAGGTCCACGTCATCAACCCGTGGGGACCCGGCGCCCACCTGCAGAATGACGGGTCTGACAAGGTCGGCGACATGTGGCTCACCGAGAAGCAGTACAAGGAGAACTTCGACACCGTCTACGCCGTCCCCTCCACCCGATAGGACCCACCTGTGACAACGGTCAGGAATGCACGGCAGGGCTCGCAACCCACCTTCGGGGTGCTGCGGGTCGGGATCATGCGCGTCGGCCTCGTCGACGGCACGCCCCTCGCGCAGCTCGCGCTGCGCACCCCCTCGGACGAGGCCGTCGTCGTGCTCGACGAGGGAGACGCGTTCGAGCTCGACGGCGTCGGGACGCTGCACCTCGACGAGATCCGGGCGAGCGAAGGCACGGTCCGTGGCGAGGTCACGCTGCGGTTCGAGGAGGTCGACGACGCCGACTGACCGGACGGTCCTCCCCGGAGGCCGGTGTCGGCGGCGGCTGGGAAGGTGGAACGCGGGAGGCCTCGCACCCGGCGGGGCCGGGAAGGCAGAGATGAGCTCACCGACGCAGCCCCGCACGTACCCGCACGGGGTGCCGTGCTGGGTGGACACCGAGCAGCCCGACGTCGACGCCGCCACCGCGTTCTACGGCGCCCTGTTCGGGTGGACGTTCACCGACAAGATGCCGCCCGACGCGCCGGGGCGCTACGTCGTCGCCTCGCTCGACGGGCAGGACGTCGCGGCGGTCGCCTCCCCGCCGGACGGCAGTGACGGGACGCCCGAGTGGATCACCTACGTCGCGGTCGACGACGTCGGCGCCACGGCCGGGGCGGTCGCGGCCGACGGTGGCGTGCTGCTCTCCGGGCCCGAGACCGTCGGCCCGCCCGGGCGCATGGCCTCCGTCCAGGACCCGCAGGGTGCGCGGTTCCGGCTGTGGCAGGCGGGCACGCGCCTCGGGGCGCAACGCGTCAACGAGCCGGGCACCTGGAACTTCAGCAACCTCCTCACCCCCGACCCGGACCGGGCCCTCGACTTCTACGGACCGCTGCTCGGCTGGGAGCTCGACCCCGCGCTCGGCGCCGGGATGTTCCGCGTCCCGGGGTACGGCGACCACCTCGCGCACACGATCGACCCCGGGATCTTCGAACGGCAGGAGTTCGCGCCGCCAGGGTTCGCTGATGTGGCTGCTGGGGTGGCGCGCGTCGAAGGACCGGCGCGGTGGGACGTGGCGTTCTCCGTCGCGGACCGCGACGAGAGCGCAGCCGCGGCCGAGCGGGCCGGTGGGGTCGTGCTGTCGACGAGCGAGAACGAGTGGACGCGCGAGGCCGTGGTGCGCGACCCGCAGGGGGCGCAGCTCACGCTGTCGCAGTTCGCGCCGCAGGAGTGGGGGTAGGCGGTTCCTCGCGGGCTAGGCCGGCCGGGCCGCCCGGCTGACCTGCCCGGCGATCGACTCAGCCACGTGATCGACCTGTCGGAGGATCTCCGACGGCGTCGTCCCCAGGTCGAGCGCGTGGGTGTGGATGACGGGTCCGTCGTGGACGACCTGGACGGGCGATGGGGTCTCGCCCACGGAGTGTGCGTAGACCAGGTGGCCCTCGCTCAGGCCGAGGGCCGTGCAGTACGCGAGCAGCTGGTACACGTTGTCGCCGTGCGTCGCCTGTGGACCCGTCGACTGGTACTTCGCGTCCACGACCGCACGAGGGACGTCGGCGTCGTGCCAGACGAGGTCCGGCCTGAGCAGGACCTTCCCTGCCACGTCGAGCGACCATGCCGTTGCCTGGGCGGTGACGGTGCCGCCGCGGGACCGGAGCCGCGGACCCAGGACGCGTTCGAGGAAACCCTCGAACACCGCGGGCATCGACAGCGTCAACGAGAGGGCTGACGTGAATCCGGCGCTCAGGTCGATGCCCGATCCGTCGAGAACCAGCTGCGCCAGGGCGACCGCCGGGCGGTACCGCTCGTTGAGGCGGCTCCAGACGACCCGGCTGCTCGCACCGGGCACGTCCAGCGGCGCGACGTCGGCAAGGGTGAGCTGGATGCGACGCAGCCCGCGCCGCACCTCGGGGTCGTCGATCCCGAGACGGTGCAAGGCCGTCGCGGCGGCCTTGAGGGTTCTGTTCTCGACGACGTCCTCGTCGTGCTCCTGGTAGCGCACGGCGAGCGGAAGGGCGACGCCGGGACGTCGGCGGACCTGCTCGGCGATGTCGATCCTGCCCCGGACGGTCGGGAGGTCGTCCTGCTTCTCCCGGTACCCGCGCAGGACTCCGTCGGCGAGCGTGCGCTGGGTCACGAGCACGAAGAGGCGAGCGAGCGCGGTGTGCAGCTCGTCCTGCATAGCGAGCCCGACGCTCTCGCCCCACCGGTGCTCGCCGGCGCCGGCGAGGTAGAGGACGTTGGCGACGGGGATCCGGGGCCGGACGACGACCGTTCCCTGGTCGGTGCGTACGACGCCGACCACGCCACCGGCCCGCACGTCCCAGCGGGGAAGCGCACCGGGGACCTGCTCACGTGCGGGCGAGACCTGCGCCCGGAAGCGGTACTGGAGGAGTCGGACGGTCGCGAGGTCGCACGCGACCGTCGAGGTCGTCCACTCGGTCAGGCGGACGGACTCAGGCGGCACCGTCGTCATCCGCCTGGTCGGTCTCGAGGTACGCCGCCACCGGTCGGAGCGCATCGAGCGAGAGCCGCGCCAGGACGTCCGGACGCCCGTAGAGGTGCTCACGCAGCGTGGGGAGGACGTCGTACGCCCAGATGCGCTCGACCAGGCGGTCGTCGAGGTCCTCCCGCAGGAAGTGGCTCGGCCCGATCGCCGCGAGCGGGTCGTCGACGAGTGAGTTCGCCCGCACGATCGCGTCGGCCACCCACTGGAGGCGAGGATGGCGGGCAGCGAGGTAGCCGGGCAGGACCTGGGCGACCGGGCCCGTGACCGGGTCGAAGTCGACGAAGGAGAAGCGGCGTCGCAGCGCCGAGTCGAGGAGCGCGATCGAACGGTCCGCGCTGTTCATGGTGCCGATGAGCAGGAGGTTCTTCGGGAGGGAGAACTCCTCGCCCGAGTACATGAGTCGCACCGAGTCCTCGCGGTACTCCAGCAGGAAGTACAGCTCGCCGAACACGCGCGCCACGTTGCCTCGGTTGAGCTCGTCGACGAGCAGGACGTACGTGTGATCCGGGTCGGCCGCGGCGCGCTCGGCGACCGTCCGCAGGGGGCCGCCTCGGAGCGTGAAGCCGCCGTCGGCCGACGGCCGATAGCCCTCGACGAAGTCCTCGTAGGAGTAGGACGGGTGGAGCTGGACGAGGTGCACTCTGTCGGGGTCGCCTGCGATCCATGCCGCGAGCCTGCGCGCCACGAAGGTCTTGCCCGTGCCCGGGTTGCCGGTGAAGATCACCTGGCGTCGGTCCAGGACCAGGTCACGGATCGTCTCGACGAACCCTGCCTCGAGGTAGAGCGACGCAGCGAGCTCGTCGAGCGAGACGTCAGCGCTGAGCTCGGCGCTCGCGGGCTCGAGGGCGGGAACTGCGTGCTGTGCCCCAGCCGGCGGAGTCCCCTTCCCGGTCTTGCGCCACTCCGCGACCGCGTTCCGCTCTTCGTCGGACCAGGACTCCGTGGGCTCCATCGTCAAGGTCGCCCAGAGTAGTCCCTGGGCGTCGAGGCGGTCGCGCAGCTCCACCCCGTGGCGCGCGGCGATCTCCGTCACGAGGTCGAGCAGGCCCAGGAAAGCGTCGAAGACCTCGCTGTCGGGGGCGTGCGCGGCCGGGCGGTAGTAGCCCGTGACCTTGATGAAGTCGGCGACGTACCGAGACCTCCAGACCGGCTCGGCCTCGGCATCGACGGCCATGCGAAGGAAGGACGAGACGCTGAGGCGTGACCCGCGTTGATCGAGGACGTCCGGCGGCAGGGATGCCGCGAACCCGTCCAGGGCGCCGTCCCGGTCGAGGGTCCAGAGCGCTCGGAGGGTCCTCGCCGCGTCGTCGGGTGCGGCCTCGGCCCACGTGACGAGGTCCTCGGCCGCCCGGTAGTTGACGAGGTTGGTGCGGCGGACCAGGCGTTTGAGCCCGACGAGCCACTCCTCTCCTCCGAGCAACGCCGAGCGCACGTCCTGGATCTCGGCGGCGGCCTCGAGCTTGTACTTCCGCTCCTCGGTGTCGAGCTCCACGCGGTCAGCGAACCACCGGAACCAGGCACCAGCACGCTCGAACGCGTCGGTCGGAGCCGACCACTGCCACAGGTAGGGGGCGCGCCACAGGTCCACGAAGGAGTCCGGAGCCCCCGCGTCCTCGGCCAGACGCCGAGACACTCGTGCGACCTGCAGGGCCTCAGGTGCGTCGTCGTCCTCCGCGCCCCAGGTCGAGACGATCGCCCGGCGGGCTGACCGGCTGGTGTTCGGCGGGAAGACGTCGGGTAGGAGGAGGTGCTCGAGCGCGAACTTCTGGATCTGGCCGCCCTCGGAGTCGTCGAGGGTGTCGAGCAGGGCGACCAGCTCGTCGGGGGACTCGAGGACCCGACGCCGGACGTCGAGCGGAAGTCGTTTGAGAGCGACGAACGCCTCGACGAGGAACGCGAAGAGCTTCCACCGGTAGGTGCCGTACGCCGTCCCCGCGCGGACGAGGCCGCTGTCGAGCGTCAGACCGAGGTCGTCGGGCAGGGGCGAGGTTCCGTCCCGGGTCTCGAGGATCTCGCGGACGATCGCGCGCTTCTTCTGCCCCGTCACCGCCTCCGGGCTCGCGATGAGCAGGTGGACGTAGAGGATCTCCGCGGCCAGCTGCACGGCACTCGTCGGCGACGAGGCGAGCTGAGAACGCAGCTTGGCCATGAAGGTGCCCGAGCCCGTGTCGGGGCTCTCGACGAAGTCCCTGATGAGTGCCTCGCCGTCGGCGAGCGTCGATCCCGGGCCGTCCGAGAACAGTGACCGGTCGTCCAGCAGCGCGGCATCGCGCCACCGTGCTGCGGCCTCGTAGATCGGGCGAGCAGTGGGGTAGGGAACCCTGGTGGCGGACATCGATCTCCTCGTCGGCGGGTGGCGCTGCCACCGTAGCGGGAGCCGTGACACGGAGGGGAGGGGCGAGGGGGTGAAGTCCTCGTTCCGAGCCGCGTCGTACATGCCTCGGGTACGTCACTGAGGGTTCCGGTCCGCCGACACACCTGGGCCGTAGGCGACTAGTTCCCTACTGCCCCACTGCGGGCCGTTTCACACGGCAGCGACGCGGGCGTCGTCGACGACCGCCTCGAGCTCCGTGAGTCCGACCTGGTGCTGCAGCAGGGCGTCGCGCTCAGCAGCCGGGATGCTCATCGACTCCGCGAGGAGGGCGGCCAGCGCTCCGACCTGCGGCTCGTCGACGTCGCGGGGGAAGAGCCAACGGATGTTGTCGTCGCGGGTGATGAGGTCGACGCTCGTGCGCGCCCCGTCCTCCGCGCCCTGGACGTAGCGCACGTAACGGACGTCCTCGAGAGGGATGGAGTCACGGATCTCGCCCCGCTTGAGCAGGGCGCTGCTCTTGGCAGCCAGGACACGACGGTCCGTGACGGCGACGACCATGTCTGGGGTCACGCGGTCGAGCGGGAGCGCCTTGCGGCCCAGCGTGGCGAGGGCGTCGTCGGCATCCACCTGGAACGGGGCGGCGACCGCGCGCAGCTCCCCGCCGTCGTCGAGCAACCAGGGCAGGATGCGCAGGACCCGCTCGTCGTCGTACCCGGGCGGGACGCAGAGGACGTGCGGAGGTGTGCTCTCGAGGCCCTCGGGGTGGAGCACCTCGGTGAGCGGTGCCAGCGCGTCAAGGATCTGGGCGCAGGTGAGCTGGGAGCTCCGGGCGCTCCGGCGTGAACGGGTGAGCGGCATGGATGCCCTTCCCGGGAGCTCCGCGATGATGTGCAGCTCGCGGGTGAGCGCATCGACGAGACGCGTTGCCTCGGTCAGCGACTCCTCGAACCCCGCTCGGGCCTCCGCGACGATGAGGTCGAACTGCTTGGCCTCATGGACGTCGTCGGCGCCCGCAGCCCGCGACCAACCGGCGTGGACGGCCTGATAGCCGGTCCACGCCTTGAGCGACGTGAGCAGAGCGAACGCGTCGAAGACGATCGCCTCGGCGTTCGCCTCGAGGAACTCACGGCGAGGTCCGTGCGCGGTGAGCCCATCGAGCTGACGGACGTGCCCCGCGACGTTCCGGCGGTACAGGTCGAGCTGCGTCTCCAGATCAGCTCCCTTGCCCGAGATCTTCTGCCACGCGGAGGCCGGAACCCCGCCGATCTCGCGCACGCGTGCGACCGTGCCTTCGATCTCCTTGGCGAGCCCGGTGAGCGTTGCCCACTGCTCGGTGCGGATCGTCTGGAGCACGTGGGTCGTCAGCGCGATGTTCGTGCGAACGAGTCGGGTGATCTCACCGAGCTGCATCTGGATCGCGATCATCGCGACCGCCGGCCCGACCGCGGCCGCGATCCCGGCCGCGTTCACCGCCACCGGGACGAATCGCGCCTGGGCGACGATCTTTCCACCCTGCATGATCGTGCCGAGGTTCGCACCGTCCTTCGCCACGAGCTGCGCCCCGCTCCGGAGCAGTGCGGCGGAGGGTTCGCCGAGCCTGAAGAGGCCCTGCACGCTCGCCAGGGTGTTCGCCGCGTTCCCAGCGAGTGTCGCGGCGCCGCCTAGCGCTGCGACCGCCGTCGAGATCCGGTCGAGGTCCGCTGTCGGGATCAGCCCGATGTCGATGAGCTCGAGTCCCTGAGGCA
Organism: Oerskovia sp. NPDC060287; assembly: GCF_042726775.1. Taxonomy (NCBI): domain Bacteria; kingdom Bacillati; phylum Actinomycetota; class Actinomycetes; order Micrococcales; family Cellulomonadaceae; genus Oerskovia; species Oerskovia sp. NPDC060287. Next base: position 9,061 of record NZ_JBHXBO010000067.1, on the reverse strand, counting down.
CATCTCCGGTGACGACGGCGATGCCGGGAATCACCTCGGTCAGGACGAGCGGCGCAATCTCACTACCTGCGGACACGGTGCGAACCTCCTGTGGTGCTGAAGGGCTCCGGCGACCGGACCCGACCGACAACATAGACCCACCCTCAGACCTTTGGTGCAGCTGGCGTGCCTCGAGCTGCCCCGTCCGGGTCGAGGACTCGTGCCGGCTCCTGAAGAGTCGACGGACGGTGGTGCTGAGTACCAGCGACCATTCCGGATCATCTGAGGCGCTAGCCTTCTCCCGCGGGCCGCCCGGGCTTGTCTCATCCGTTGCAGCGTCGTGAGTGGAGCCTATGTGAGTCACCCAGTATCGAGGCGCACGGTCCGCATCGACGAGCTCGACGTGGTGTTCGAGAAGTGGAACGACGGTTCGGTCCTTCAACCGACCGTCTTTCCTGAGGAGATCCTTCAGCGGGCGCGGCGGAGCCTGACACTTCACCAGCTGAGGAAAGGCGAGGGGGTTTGGTTTCCGGACAGCGTGATGAACCGACCTCAGGCTGCAGCGGTGCTCGGCATCGAGGAGAGCGCGACACCGAGCGAGATCGCGATTGCACGCGGCGACCGCTATCGCCTCTACTCGTTCGACGGGTTCGGGGAGGCGTCTTCCCTGGAGCGAGCCGCTGCGTCAGCGACCATGAAGCAGCTTGATGAAGCGGCGCTCGTCCTGCAGGCCGCGCCGACGATCCTTGCCGACCGTTCCCCGTCGGGACCCGTGTCATCGTCCACAGCGGCCCCTGGCAGCGACGACGTGATGTCCGGCAGCCCCGTGCCGCCGTACTCGGCATACCCCTCGGACCCCGAGAGCCTGCTGCTCGCCGGTGCGCGGGCCGCAGCGAAGGCCGAGTTCGGAAGGGCAGTGCTGTGGCTCGCGGGTGGTGCGGCTGTCACTGCCATCACGTACGCCGCGGCGCCGGACGGCGGATCGTACGTCGTCTTCTGGGGAGCGATGCTCTACGGGGCCTGGCGGACCGTGAAGGCGTCGTACTTCCTGTTGAACCCGGGCGCGTTGGTACGAAGGGCCGGACGATGAGTGAGACCGGTGCGGGACCGGACGACGAAGCCCGGACGCATGCGCCCACCCCCGAGCTCACGGTCGAGCAGGCTGCCGCGGTTCTCGGGGTATCCGCGACGGCCAGCCATGCCGAGGTGACGTCCGCCTATCGTGTGCGGGCACGGCTCGTCCACCCCGACCGTCTGTCGGGTGCGCCGGTGTCGGAACAGGTGACTGCGTCGATCGCCATGCAACAGCTCAACGAGGCGCTCGGAGTGATGCGCGCTGACGACTCGGCACGTACGGACGTGCGCCCACCTGTAGCGACGGCGACCTCGTCGGCGGGGTGGTCGTCCGCAGGTCCTCACCCCAGGGCGCAAGAAGGGCCGAGCACTGGGCGGGCGAGGGGAACCGGTGCGTCGGACCGACCGAAACCTGACGCCGCGCCTCGACGCAGGCCGCGGACCGCGCTCGTCGTCGGGCTGTCGATCGCCGGGCTGGTCGTGGTGGCCGCAGTCGTTGCTCTGAGTGTCCTTGCTACGACCTTGGGCCCACCGATCGCATCGACAGCGATGCACGACGGGCTGGACGGAAACCTGGCAGGCACGTGCTGGGAGGAGACCGGCGACTCGGGAGAGCTCGTCGAGACCACATGTGACTCGCCTGCCGCCGATCACGTCGTCACGGTCAGTGTGCTCTCTTCGGACGTTTGCGGGGAGCGTGACTGGATGGGTCCGACTCGAGACGGCGGGCCCTACGGTGAGCGGTATTGGTGCCTGGCACCGCTCGAAGGCGACGTCTCGGCCGCACTCGCCTCGCCCGAGCCTGTACCGGCTGAAGCGAAGGCTCAGCCGCTCGCCGAGGCAGGTGGACCGTCGGGATCGTGGCCGAAGCCGTTCGATGACTCTGACATTCCGCGTACTGTGCTCGAGGTACATGGGGACGTCACGGGACGGGACGCCGAGATGGTGGTCGACGTCCTGGAGCAGCGTGGTCTTGCGATCAACACCGGGGACTACGAAGACGCCTTCGCGTGGTTCTCCGCCGAGTACCTGACGAAGCGAGAGACGACGCTCGAGTCGTTCAAGGCCCCGCTGAGGAACGCCTACTGGCAGGGTTTCGAGATCACGAAGGTCGAAGAGCATCCGAGCGGTGACGTCATCGCCGACATCACGCTGTACCGCCACACAGTGACCGACGGTGTGGACAGCTGCGAGCTGCAGTACAAGACGTACACGTTCGACGTCGACTGGGGTGGAGCGGCAGCGGCTGAGAATCTGGTGGCGGTCGACTGGATCGCCGACTATGCAGATCCGCAGCCCTGCTAAGGGCCCCGAGAAGGAGACCGCTCGCAATCACCTCACACGTCCCTGTAGGCCGTTCCGTCGCGTGACGGGGGCTGCGAAGTCGTGCCACTACCGATCCGTCCCGAACCGCTCCAGCGCCTCCGCGAGCTCGCGCCATCCTGCGCTCCGGTCGCCCCCGACGTCCGCGCGCTGCCGCACTGCGTGCGCGTCCTCGCGAAGCCGCCGCACGAGCGCGGCCTCGTCGGGGCTCGCGGGCAGATAGCGGTCGTCGAGCAGGTGCGGGGCGTCCCGCTCGGCGTGCATCGCCACGGTGTCGAGGAAGACGGTCAGGCCCCGCGCGGCCCGACGCCGACGCGCAGCCTCGGCCTCCTTCTCCCCACGTGAGGTGGTCGCGTGGGCGGGAGCGCCGTCGTCGGGCAGGGGAGGGGACGCGACGACGACGTCGAAGCGGCCGGCCCAGAGCCGGCTGAAGGCCACGTCGTCGGCCAGGTGGACGACCGTCCCGATCTCGCTCCCCGGCCCGCCGGGCGCACCCGCCGCGACGAGCTCCTCACGGAGCCCGGCGACCTCGTAGGCGAAACGGAGCAGGTTGTCGTCGGTCATCGAGGCACCCACGACGAGGAGGTGCTTGGTCATCATGAGCGACTGCACGAGCGAGCCGACGGGCTTCCAGCGGGTGTCGTAGCGGACGAACGAGCTGCGGGAGAGCACGATCGTCGCCGGGCGGTCGACGTCCCCGTGCATCTTGAGGACCCACGGGCGCGCGGCGTCGGTGGGGTCCCAGGGGAGCGTCGAGATCGCGCGGTCGTGCTGGTCGGCAGGAAGGCCCGACGACGCCGCGACCGCCTCCTCGTAGAGGTGGTCGTAGTTCGTGGTCACCGCCTCGGGGACACGCATTCCCGCGAGCAGGCAGTGGGCAAGGCTCGGGCGGAGGTCGTCCCTGGCGAGGATCGACGCGACCTGGCGGCCCAGCTGCTCCTGGCTGTCGCGACGCGCAGCCTCGTCGTGCCGACCCGACCGTTTGGCCAACGTGACCTGCAGGAGCTCGGCCTGCTCGAGCGAACCGAGGCCCTTGAGGTCCTCGGGCGTGATGTCGAGACCCATCGCCTCCACGAGCTTCTCCAGGAGCGCACCCCACGAGGGCAGGCCTGCGGCGATGCTCACGCCGGCGCCGAAGAAGAGGGCGAGGTCGCCGCGGGCGGCGCGGTCGCCGAGGTCGCGAGCCTGGTCGTCGAGCTCCTTGGTCGGGAGGGCGCGACGCCCTGCGGCCCGGCGGCGGTGCTGGAGCGCCGAGTAGTCGGACCGGCTCGACGCGACGAGCGCGACGTCGACCCCGTGCTCGCCGGCGGCTGCCGTGAGGTGGGCGAGGAGGGAGTCGATGACCAGGCCTCGCTCGAGGTCGTGACCGCCGCCCGCTGTGCCGAGGACCGGGATCGCGACCAGGGGCAGATCCCGGCCAGCCGCGTGGGCGGTGGCGTGCAGGCGCTCGGTGCCCGCCCACGCGATCCGCTCGATGGCACGCGCAGCAGCGCGCCCGACCTCGTCGGGCGTCGCGCCGATCGCGTCGAGGAACCAGACCTGACGGTCGGGCCGAGGCTGGCGGCTCGCCGGGAGTGCGGAGCCGCGCTGCCAGCCCTGCGGACGGAGGCCGGCCCAGTCCTCGCGGGCGCCCAGGCCCGCGGCCGGACGCCAGTGATCGCCGATGCTGAAGCGCGAGTCGGTCGAGATGACGACGGCGTCCGCGCCGAGAGCCTCGAGGCGGCCGTTGAGGACGAAGAGATGGCCGGGGGTGCCGCCGACGCGCTGTGGAGGATGGTGCGACGTCAGCTGGCCGGACTGGTGGCTGGGCATGCGGTGATTCTGCCCGCTCGCGACACAGAGGTGCGGTCGAGAGCGGGGGAGGTGCAGGGTGAATTCACCCCCTGGTCGATGCAGGCTAGGCAGGCAGTGCGCTCACTTGGCGGCCTCGGTCATCCCGTAGATCCGCTGTGCCTGCACCAGGAGGGCGCGAGAGCCATCTTGAAGCGGTACGAGCTCAGTGGGGTCGAGCGCGGTCAGGCGCTGTTCGAGCACCTCGAGCACCCGGAGCGTGGAAGCGAGGTGCCGACCGGCGATCGACGCCTGGTCGGAGCTCTTCCGGTCTGCGTCGTCGTTGACAACCTCTCGGGCTGCCGCCAGATCGTGAGTCTGACGAACTGCGTTGAGCCCGAGCGGCGTCTCGACGAGCTCCGCCAGCGCGCCCATCTGCCGGGAGTCCTGGATGAGGGCGGGTCGCCCGTCCTCTGCCCCGTAGATCCAGCCGAAGACCTCGACGAGCTCGGCGGTACGGTCTTCAGGGACCGGTGGTGTTCCTGGCCTCAGCTGTGATGCGAGCGGAGCGTGGAGATGCTTGCGAAGGGCACCGTTGGCCATCGCCACGGTGAGGAGGGAGAACTCTTCCTCGGCTGTCTCGAGGGCTCGAGGCGGGATTCCTGCTGTCGTCCGAGCCTGCTCGAGGATCGCCAGATTTCTGTAGGCGTTCCCGACCTTCACGGACGACGAGCCCATCGTGCGGGCGGCCTCCTTGATCGAGAGTCCGCGATCGTCGACCAGGTACCTGACGTATCGCGCCTGCTCGAAGGGGCGCCATTTCTTGATGCCTGTGAAGTGCCGGAATCCGATCATCGGTGCGGCCTCTTCACGATCGGCGACGATCACGACCGGTATGAGACTGTTCAGGTTGACCTCCGAGGCCTCTGCGAGCACATCCCAGACGTGCGCCTTGGCGAAGGTACGACGAACGGCCGGGTCGGCAAGCCCGAGAAGAGCCGTCAGTCGGCGGTTCCCTTCCAGGACGACGAGGGCCGCGGGTTCACGACCGTCAGGCATGACTACGAGGTGCTCGCCAGTGAAGTAGCCGTTGTCGACGATCGACTCGGCAATCTGGATCGCATCGGCATCGTCGACGAGGAATGCTGCGAGGTCCACTTGAGAGCTACCGTGAAAGCGCTCAGGAAGGCGAGGATTCTGCTCGTCGAGACGGAGTCGCGAGAGGGTGACATGACTGGCGTTTCCCGCGGCCGCGGTCAGGACGTCGGCATTCATCGTGTGCTCCGAGCTCGGTCGACCAACCTCAGGTCGGTGGCGGCGTCAATCTATCCTGGAACGGCTGCCTTGAGCTGTCGGTGTGTCGCCGGCGCGTGCTCCACACCGGTGATCACCTGGACAGCAGACAACACGGCGAGCAGACCGCCCCGTGTGATGGTCGCTCCCGAGGACTCGTATGCAGAGAGCCAGATCCCCCCTGAGAGCTCGACGATCTCCCGAGCCATGCCCTGCTTGGTATGTGCTGTGAGCCCGAGCGCAAGGGATTCGTCGATCAGCTCGAACAACCGCCGCGGTTCGGTGGATCCGCTAGACATGTTCGGCGGCTCGACATCCACGAGTCGTGAGATCTCACTGACGATCATCTTCTTCTGCATCTCTTGCGACCCCCTCCTTGGTTCCACTGTCGAGCGGTAACGTACACGTCCCGGCGCTCCACGCCGGCCTGTCCTCTCGATGTTGGTACGGGCCTCTACCCTTCCGGGAGCGCCTCCGTGACCGAGTGAGGCTCTTCGAGGGAGTGCAGATGCCCAAGTCGCCGACGTTCGACGCTGTGCTGTCGGACGAGCAGGCCTACTTTGACGAGGTTTACGAGCTGAGGGAGAGCAAGCGCCAGGCTCGGCTGGGCGGGTTCGGTGCGGCTGCGGACGTGAAGGCTCGCGCTCGGCTGCGAGCCAACGCCGAGAAGGACGACACTCTCGGCAAGCCCTCCGATGCTGCGGCATTCCTGCGGATCGACACCGACCAGGGGGACCACTACTACGTGGGGAACGGGCTGGTCCGCGCCGAGGGTGAGTGCTATGTGTACTCGTGGAAGGCCCCGTCGATCTCCGAGATGCGGGATGCGACGTTCGACGATCCGCGGGGCGTCGTACGACTTCGCCGCTTCTCGTGCGTAGCGACGAACACGATCGAGACCATCGACGACACGGTCCTTGAGGAGCTGGCGTCGCGGGTCGCCGCGCTAGATGATCCGGAGCTCGCGGTGATCGAGGCCGACGCGATGCTGCAGGACGTCTTGGACAGCTCGCGCGAGCCCGAGATGCGGCACATCGTCGAGACCATCCAGGCGGCTCAGAGCGCCCTCATCGGATCAGACCCAGACCGCTCCCTGGTCATTCAAGGTGGGCCCGGGACCGGGAAGACGGCGGTCGCGCTGCATCGTCTCTCCGTGATCCTCTACAGGAACGAGAGCATCGGTCCCGAAGACGTGATGGTCGTGGGTCCGAACATGACCTTTGCGCGATACATCTCAAGGATCATGCCGGAGCTCGGAGACGACAGCGTGCTGGTGACCGATCTGGTCGGGATGCTCGATAGCTCCATGGTTCCGAGCACGAAGGAGACCGCGGATGTCGCTCGCCTCAAGGGAGATCTCCGAATGGTTGACGTCGTCGCTCGTGCTCTGGCCGACCGGGTACGGCCACCTCTGGAGGACTCGCTCTTCACGGTTGCTGGGGCGCCTTGGCGGCTTCCCGTCTCGCCGGACATCATGCGTCAGCTGGTAGGTACGCAGAAGGGGCAGCCGTATGCACTGGGGCGGACCGGATTCCGAGAGGCGCTCAAGAACTTCGTCGCCAACCGTGCGGCGCAACGACTCCGCGACGACGGGATCGCCCGACGCGGAGACGTCGCGATGCGCCTCGACGGCAGCGAGATCGATTCCGTGGTGGGCAAGGTCTGGCCGTCACAGTCACCCCACGCCTTCCTGCGCGGCCTGTTCGGATCGGTACAGCGGCTCTTGACGGCCGCCGGAGGTGAGCTCTTGGCCGACGAGGTCACACTTCTCCAACGCTCGACAGGGAGCCGGGTGGCCGACCAGGTGTGGTCGAAGGAAGATCTTTGCCTCCTCGACGAGGTGGCGGCCCAGATGGGGGAAGCGCCTCGCCGGTATGCGCACATCGTCATCGACGAGGCGCAAGATCTCTCTCCGATGCAGGTTCGGGCGATCAACCGGCGATCTCGTGGCGGGGCGCTCACCTTCGTCGGTGACATCGCTCAGTCGACGGGGCACTGGGCCCGTGACGGCTGGGAAGACCTCCTCGACCAGGTCACGACGTCACTGCCGAAACAGATCGAACAGCTGGCGCTGGGGTACCGGGTCCCGCGATCTGTCATGGACCTGGCCGCGTGCCTGCTGCCGGAGGCTGCGCCGGGACTCACCGCGCCGAGGGTGGTGAGGGACGTCGAACCCGGTCCGGTGTTCACCGAGGTGGCCGAAGAGGATGGCCTTCCGACAAGGGTGGTCGAGGTGGTGTCTGAGCACAGTCGCTTGGGACGCTTCGTAGGAGTCATCTGTCCCGACGGCGCCCGGGCCGACATGGAAGAGACCTTCAGGGCGCACGGCATCAGCTGGCAGGACGCCGACAAGGGCGGTCTGGGGGCGGCGATCAACCTGGTCAGTCCCGTGGCGTCGAAAGGGCTCGAGTTTGACGCTGTCGTCGTGGTGGATCCGCAGCAGATCATCGAGGCCGGTCCCGAAGGCCTCCGGATGCTCTATGTCGCCCTCACGCGCACGACGAAGTTCCTGGATCTGGTCTACCCGGCGGGCCGACTCCCTCGTCAGCTGGGCGGTGAGGCGGTCGCCCCGTCTGCGCCGGAGAGTGCTACGCGGACGTCGAGCGAGGGAAGTCCGCGTCGGTCCTCATCAAGGGAACAGGAGACTCGTGAGGATGGCAGAGCCCTGACCCAGTCTGGTGGGCGGAGCGTCACATCGATGTCTCGGTGGTCGTCCAGCCCAGAGAAAGCACATGACCTGACCGCGCGCCAGCTGCTTGCCGTCGAACGAGAGGCGCGTGAAGTCCTCGAGAGGCTGGAGGAGACAGTGGCCCCGTCACTCGTCAGAGCGATCTTGGGGAGGGCGATCGAGATGCTCGACATGGACGCGCCCAACCGGGTTCCGAGCTAAGCTGTCCCGTCAGGGGCGCTTGATGCAGATCCAGCCATAGTAGGAGAACGATGAGTTCAGGGCACACCTTCACCTTTGTCGACCTCTTCGCGGGGGTGGGTGGATTTCACGCAGCATTCGACAGGCTCGGGGGGAAGTGCGTCTATGCTGCGGAGATCGACGACGACGCTCGGGCGGTCTACTCGAAGGCGTGGATCGAACCCGACCTGGCTGAGCATGGGTGGAAGTACCCGTTCGCGAAGGATATCAACGACGATGTTCCCGTCATTGCCGAGGTGGACATGGGAAAGCCGAATAAGGATCTCCCGGAATTCCCGAATCATGACATTCTTGCTGCAGGATTTCCCTGCCAGGCGTTCAGCAAGTCGGGTCATCAGAAGGGGGTGCTCGACGAGACCAGGGGGACGCTCTTCTACAACATCCTTCGTATCGTCCGTGCCAAGGAGCCCAAGATCGTCTTCCTGGAGAACGTTCGAAATCTGGCCGGGCCCAAGCACCGGGATACGACCTTCAAGACGATCGTCGAATCGCTCGAGTCGTTCGGGTACGTGATCTCCCGCGCGCCGACGATTATTTCTCCCCACAGGATCGATCCGGATGAAGGGGGGACACCTCAGGTCCGTGAACGCATCTTCATCATGGCCATCCGCCGAGACATGCTCGGGTACTCGAACGGGGGGGACGTCCAGCCGGTTGAGCCTTTCGCAGGCTTCGACTATCGCGGTTGGAACC
>NZ_JBHXBO010000066.1:0-19699 GCF_042726775.1 Oerskovia sp. NPDC060287 | reverse complement strand
ACGAAGGCGGTCACGTCCATCCGCATCGACGGTGTCCTGCACGAGTTCACCACCGTCCGCTGCGGCCTTCTCCGCCGCGGCGAGCAGGACGCACGTCGCGACGCCGTCGATCGCGACGCGGACCTCGTCGAGCGGGGGCAGCGTCGGGGCCAGACGGATGTTGGCGTCCTGCGGGTCCTTGCCGTACGGGAACGTGGCACCCGCGGGCGTCAGGGCGATGCCCGCCTCCTTGGCGAGCTGGACCACGCGCGCCGCGGTGCCCGGCACGACGTCGAGCGACACGAAGTACCCGCCGAGCGGCGCGGTCCAGGACGCGACGCCGTCCGTGCCGAGGCGTTCGCGCAGGATCGTGTCGACGGCCTCGAACTTGGGCGCGATCACGTCGCGATGCTTGCGCATGTGGGCGCGCACGCCCTCCGCGTCGCCGAAGAACTCGGCGTGCCGGAGCTGGTTGACCTTGTCCGGGCCGATCGACTGGGCTGCGAGGTGCTTCTTGTACCAGGAGATGTTGGCCGGGGAGGAGCCCAGGAACGCGACCCCCGCACCGGGGAACGTGATCTTGGAGGTCGAGGCGTAGAGCAGCACACGGTCCGGGTTGCCGGCCTCTGCGGCCAGGGCCAGCGCGGGCGCGGACTCGGTCTCGACGTCCGTGAGGTGGTGCACCGCGTACGCGTTGTCCCACATGATGCGGAAGTCGGGGGCTGCGGCCGGCATCGAGACGAGACGCTGGGCGACCTCGCGCGAGACGACCGAGCCGTCCGGGTTCGCGTAGGTGGGCACGACCCACATGCCCTTGATGCTCGGGTCGTCCGCGACGAGCGCGGCGACGGCCTCGGCGTCGGGACCGTCGGCCGTCATGGGGACGGTCACCATCTCGATGCCGAACGCCTCGCACAGCGTGAAGTGGCGGTCGTAGCCCGGGACCGGGCACACGAACCGGACCTTCTCCTCGCGCGACCAGGGGCGCTCGGAGCCGGGCAGGCCGAACAGCATCGCGAACGCGAGCGTGTCGTGCATGAGCGTGAGGCTTGCGTTGCCGCCCGCGAGGAGCTGGGCGACGGGGACGTCGAGCAGCTCGGCGAAGATGCGGCGGATCTGCGGCAGGCCGTCGAGCCCGCCGTAGTTGCGCACGTCGGTGCCGTCGGCGTCGGTGACCGTTCCTGCGCCCGGCAGTGCCAGGAGGGCGTCGGAGAGGTCGAGCTGCTCGGCGGAGGGCTTGCCGCGCGTCAGGTCGAGCTTCAGGCCGAGGGACTGCAGGTCAGCGTAGGCCTGCTGCCACTCGGCGAGGCGGGTGGAGGTGTCAGAGGCAGGAGTGGTCACCCTCCGGACTCTACCGATCTGCGGCGAGCTGCGTCAGGGCGTCACGCAGAGCGGCCATCCCGAGGTCGAGGTCTGGACGTTCGATCACGAGCGGGGGCGCGAGCCGGATGGTCGAGCCGTGCGTGTCCTTGGCCAGGACGCCGCGCGCGAGCAGGGCCTCGCACAGGTCCCGACCCGTCCCGCGGGCCGGGTCGAGGTCGATCCCGGCCCACAGCCCCACGCCTCGCACACCGGTCAGCAGCCCCTCGTCGACGAGGCCCGCGAGGCGTTCGTGCAGGTGCTCGCCCAGGTCGCGGGTGCGGGCCTGGAGCTCGCCCGTCTCGAGGAGCCCGACGACCGCGATGCCGACCGCGCACGCGAGCGGGTTGCCGCCGAACGTCGACCCGTGCGTCCCGGGCGTCAGCACGTCCAGGATCTCGTGCCTCCCGACGACCGCCGAGACCGGTACGACGCCGCCGCCCAGGGCCTTTCCGAGCGTCACGAGGTCCGGCTTCACGTCCCACAGCTCGCACGCGAGCGTGGTCCCGGTCCTGCCCAGGCCGGACTGGATCTCGTCCGCGATCAGCAGGACGTCTCGCTCGTCGCACACGCGGCGCAGCGCGGGCCAGTAGTCGTCCGGGGGCACGACGACGCCCGACTCTCCCTGGATCGGCTCCATGAGGACGGCGACCGTGGTCTCGTCGATCGCGTCCGCGACAGCGCGTGCGTCGCCGTACGGCACGAGGCGGAAACCAGGTGTGAACGGGTCGTACCCGTCGCGCGCGTCGGGGTCGTCGGAGAACGACACGATGGTCGTGGTCCGTCCGTGGAAGTTCCCGTGCCCGACGACGATGCTCGCCCGTCCGGCCGGCACGCCCTTGACCTCGTAGCCCCACTTGCGGGCGATCTTGATCGCGGTCTCGACGGCCTCGGCGCCCGTGTTCATGGGCACCATCACGGCGCTGCCACCGTCGCCCGGACGGCCCCCGTCACCTGCTCGCCCGGCCGACGTGCCCGGGGCGGCGCCCTGGACGAGCGGCCCGACCAGGCGCGTGAGCCGGTCCGCGAACGGGTGCAGCAGGTCGTGGTCGAACGCGCGCGACGTGAGCGTGACGCGCCCGAGCTGCTCGGTCGCGGCAGCGATCAGCCCGGGGTGGCGGTGCCCGAAGTTCAGGGCCGAGTACCCCGCGAGCAGGTCGAGGTAGCGGCGGCCCGCGACGTCGGTGACCCAGGCGCCGTCGCCCGTCGCGATCGTCACGGGCAACGGGTGGTAGTTGTGCGCGAGCGAGTCGTGGCGTCGGCTTCCGGTGCCCGACGGCGCCGCTGCCGTCGCGCTGTCGGGTGCGGAGTCGGCGGTGGTGCCCGGGCTGGGTGCGGGGGCGGGGACCGCCTGGCTCTGGGCGCTCACGGCCGGATCTCCAGGGTGCAGCACTTGGACCCGCCGCCCCCGCGCAGCAGCTCGGACGTGTCGACCCCGATGGTCTCGTAGCCCCGCTCGGCCAGCGCCGCGGCGAAGCGGGTCGCCGCCGGGGTGTGGATCACGTGCAGCCCGTCGCTCACGGCGTTGAGGCCCAGGACCAGCGCGTCGTCCTCGGTCGCGTGATGGGCGTCGGGGTAGCGCTCGGCCAGGAGGTCCTGGGACGCGGGGGAGAAGGCCGGCGGGTAGTAGGCGACGTCGACCGTCGCCTCGGCGCGAGCACGCGTGAGGTGCGCCGCGTCGCGCGGGGGAGCGGCGCCGTCGGGCAGGGGGGAGAGGAGAGGTGGCGGCGTGCCGTCCGGCGCGACGCGCGAAGTGCCCGCGCCGCCGCCGCTGCCCTCGCTGCCGCGCAGGACCACGAGCGCGGTGTCGAGGTGGTAGAAGCGCGGATCGACGAGCTCGAGCGTGAGGACCTCGCGGCCCCACAGGTCGGCCGCCTCCTGGTGGGCGCTGACCTCGGTGCGGAATCCCGTCCCGGCCAGGACGACGTCGCCCGCGACGAGCAGATCTCCCTCGCCCTCGTTGACGTGGTCGGCCGAGTGGGTCACGTAGCCGCGGTCCGCGAACCACTTGAGGTACGCGGGCCCCTCGGGGGCGCGTTCGGGGTGCCGGAAGAGCGCCGAGTAGACCAGGCCGTCGACGACGGTCGCGCCGTTGGCCGCGTAGACCATGTCGGGCAGGCCGGGTTCCGGCTCGATGAGGTCGACCTGGTGCCCGAGGTCGAGGTACACGTCGCGCAGGCGCTCCCACTGGGAGACGGCGAGCGCGGTGTCGACGGGGCGGGCGCGGTCCATCCAGGGGTTGATCTCGTAGCTGACCGTGAAGTACGTGGGGCGGCACATCAGGAAGTGCCGCGGGGTCTGCGTGGGACCCGGGGTGCTGGTCGTCATCTGCGCCTCTGTCGTGGTCTCGGTGGGCGTGGGACGTGCGACGGTGCGGGGTGTGCGTCGTTGCACGGTGACTGCTGCGGTCCCGGGTCGCGAGCCGGTCCGGGTCCTTCAGGTCACTGTACGACCCGGACGGTGTCTTGGGTGGTCGGCCGGCGGCCGACGGAAGGTCTCGACACCCGATCGAGATCAGGGGTTGACTATCGATACGTCAGCGATATATCTTTAACTCATCGACGCAGAGGGTGCGGAACAGCGCACCGCGTCGAGGACCCGGATGTCAGGCCGAGGGCCCGTCGCAGAACCGACGAGAACCCGCCGGCACCCGCCACCCGAGCCCAGCGCTCGGGCCGCCCCGCAGAGGGGCTCCACAGACAGAACAGACTCATCACAGGAGACACCACATGCGTACCCCCCACCAGCACCCAGAATCTTCCCGTCCGCCCCGCGACCGTTCCGGCCGCGCAGGCGCATTCGACTCCTTCGAGGGCCGACCCCGTCGCCGACGCGACGACTTCCCCGAGTCCGGAGAGGGCTTCGGCCCGGACTTCGGCGCCGACTTTGGCGGGCCCCGCGGTCGCCGTGGCGGCCGACCCGACGGCTCCGGCCGCGGTGAGCCCGGTCGCGGACCCGAGGGGTCGGGCCGACCGGGGCGTGGCCCCGACGGCCACCACGGTCACCCGGGTCACCACGACCATCACGAGCACGGCGGATCCGACGAGCGCTTCGACGACCGGTTCGAAGGACGCGGGCCCCGCGGGCACCGTGGCGGACCCGGTGGTGGCCCTCGCGGGCACCGCGGCCCTGGCGGCCGTGGCCCCGGCGGTCGTGCCGGGCGCGGTGACATCCGCGCCGCGGTCCTGCTCCTCCTGACCGAGGCGCCCATGCACGGGTACCAGATCATCCAGGAGATCGGCGAGCGCACCTCGGGTGCGTGGCGTCCGAGCCCCGGCGCGATCTACCCGGCGCTGAGCCTGCTCGAGGACGAGGGCCTCGTGACCATCACGGCCGAGGGCGGGCGCAAGCTCGCGAGCCTCACCGACGACGGTCGCACCTACGTCACCGAGCACGCCGACGAGCTCGGCTCTCCCTGGCAGGACGCGGCCGACGGCGGCGTCCGCCCGGCGCGGCAGCTCCGAGGTTCGCTCCAGCAGGTCGCCGAGGCGCTCCGGCAGGTCGCCCGGTCGGGCTCGGACGAGCAGGTGGCCCAGGCCGTCGCGCTCCTCGAGCGCACGCGCCGCGAGCTCTACCTGATCCTCGCGGGACCGTCCGACGCGTCGGCCGCCGCAGCGACGGGTTCGGGGGCTCCGACCGACGTCGACCCCACGATCGTCGACGCGGCCGCGGACGCCAGCCCGGAGCCCACCGACGGCACCGAGGACGCGCCGCAGGCGTGAATCTCGGCAGGTCGTGACCGTCGCCGAGCATGCGGTGGGCGTCAGGAACCGGCTGGTTCTGAACGACGACCGCATGCTCGACGAACGACGACCGCATGGTCGGCTCGGCGACGAGCCGATGACCGGCCGGTGACCCACCGGTCACCCGGGCCCCTGGGGTCCGTGCAGGCATGATGCCGGCGCGGAGCCCAGGGGCCGTTCGTCGTGCTCGGGAGCGGGGCCACACCCGCCGCCGAGCATGCGCTTGGCGTCAGGAATCGGCTGGTTCCGAGCGACGACCGCATGGTCGACGAACGACGACCACATGCTCGGCAGGGGGCACACCCGGCCCTCGGCGCCGGCCGAGGGGCCGACGGGGTGCCGGCGTCAGAGCCCGCGCGCGACGATCCGGTCCAGGCGGCGCAGCGACAGCCGGATCATGAGGTCCAGCACGCGCGCGGCGAGCGGAGCAGTCACGGCCCGAGGCAGAGGGCCCGCGAGGTACACGTCCTCCCACCAGGTCACGGCGCAGCGTGCGACGGGCTCGCGCGGGGTCGCAGCCGGCAGGTGATGGGCCGCGAGGGGCACGACGACGATCCCCGCCTCCCCGAGCAGCGCGGGCCCGAGCTTCAGGTACGTCGCGCGACCGGCCTGGCCGCTGGGACCTGGCGGTTCCCACGTCGTGATCCGCATGCGGTCGGGGAAGCCCGGGGCGCCCTGCGGCGCGAAGGGGCCCGAGACCATGGTGAACTCGGCGCCGACCCCCGGCTTCCAGGCCGTCGCCGGGAGGGGGGAACCGTCCCGGCCGTGGAACGTCCCACGACTCAAGGGGACCCAGCGTGGGTGCGTGCGCACGTCCGCGACCAGGGCGAAGGCCCGCTCGGCGCTGAGGGGCAGGACGTGCGTGAGCTCGACCCGGCCGGGGCCGCCCGAGGTACGGCCGCGGCCCTGGTGGCGCCCTGCCGTCACGAAGACTTCTTGGACCGGCGCCAGCGCACCGACCGGATGCCGCGCGGCGCACCGTCGGTGCCGGCCTCGCCACGGCGGGCTGCCGCCCGTTCGGCCGCCTCGTCGACGACTCCCGGCCCGGTGCCGGGCACGGGGGCGTCGACCAGGCTGAGCCGGTCGGCAGGTGCGGGGACGAGCAGAGGGGGAGCGGCGCCGTCGGGCACCTCGATGACCTCCAGGACAGGCCGGAACGCCGGGGGCGGCGGGCCGAAAGCCCGCCGGGACTGGCTGATCACGGTCTTGCCGAGGGCCCGCGCACCCGCGACGCCCACGACCGCGCCCACACCGAACGGCACGAGCCGCCCGATCGCGAGGCCGCCGTGCTTGACCATCTGTGTTCGCATGAACTTGTTCGTCAGGGCCTTGTTGACCTGCTTGAGCGTGCTCGACGGCATGCTCGTCATGAGCACCTTGCCCCACGCGAGCGCCGACCCGCCCGACGCCTTCTCGACCGCCTGGGACCCCTTGTCCCCGAGGACCGAGGCCATGAGGAGGGCGCGGCGGCGCGCGGCGTCGTCGACCTCGAAGCCGTACACGTCCGCGACCGCGAGCGAGAACGCGGCCGACGACCCGAAGAACGTCGCGACGTCGCTCGCCGTCAGCGCGATGCCCACGCCCGTGCCGACGGCAGGGAACGCCGCGGCGGCACCCACCGCGCCGCCCGCGGTCCCGATGACCATGAGGTACTCGCGCTCGAGGATCCCGATGATCTGCGCGGGCGACGAGTGCGGGTTGCGGCGGCGCAGGCCGTCCACGTGCGCGTGGATGACCGACGACGGGATGGTGACGGCCTTGTCCAGGGCCGCGTCGAGCAGCGGCGTGCTGCGCAGGTCGCCCCAGTCCTCGGTGGGCTGACCCTCGGGCGCGTCCTGGACCGCGGTCAGGTGCCCGTACTGCGGTTCCGGTCGGACGCTGTCCGACGTTCCCCAGACGGCCACCTGGGACTCGGTGTCCTTCTTCTTGCGACCCATCGGACGACTCCCTCCTGTGGCGGCTGCTGCCCCGCGACCCCGGGGCCGCGAGCCCGGACGGCGACTACTCGCCGACCGCACCCACGACCGGGCCGAAGGTGTGCTCCACTGTGGCACCGTTCTTGACGGTACGCCCCACGGTGCACGTGGTCTCGATCGCACGGTCCGCGACCTTGAGGAGGCGCTCGCGCGCGTCGTCCTCGAGACCCGACAGATCGATCTCGAAGTGCTCCGTGATGGCCGTGTACCGGTCCTCGGCCATGTCCTTGGCGCCGTCGACGCGGATCGTCACCTGGTAGTCGTCACCCAGCCGGCGCGCGAACGGTGCGTCGCTGCTCATGCCCGCGCACGCGGCGAGCGCGATCTTGAGGAGCTCGCCCGGCGTGAAGACGGCCCCTTCGCTCGCCGGGCCGATCGACACGCTCGCGCCACGAGCGGAGAAGCCGGTGTACGTGCGGGTGCCGGTGCGCTCGACCCACAGTGCGTCCGCCGGTGACGGGGACGACGCGGGGATCTCTTCGGCCGTGGCTGCGGTGTTCGTCATGCTGCTGATCTTCCCATCCTCGGGGTCGGCCCGGTCGAGGCGACCGGTTCCCGGACCAACGTCGTCGGGGGACTGCGCATTCCCCGCACGAGTCGTCGGTCTCACAGCCTGGAATGGGTCCACGAGTGCGCTGCGGGGAGACTCCCTCTCTAGACTGGCACCCGTGGTCACCGTCAGCGACAGCTCCAGCGCGCCCAGCAACCCACCCGTCCCGACGCCCTACGAGGACCTCCTCCGGCTCGTCCTGGAGACCGGGACGCACAAGTCGGACCGCACGGGGACGGGGACGCGCAGCGTGTTCGGCCACCAGATGCGCTTCGACCTGTCGCAGGGCTTCCCGCTCGTGACGACCAAGCGCGTGCACCTGAAGTCGATCGTCTACGAGCTGCTGTGGTTCCTGCGGGGCGACTCGAACGTGCGCTGGCTCCAGGAGCACGGCGTGAAGATCTGGGACGAGTGGGCCGACGAGGACGGCGAGCTGGGCCCCGTCTACGGCGTCCAGTGGCGCTCGTGGCCCACGCCGGACGGGCAGCACGTCGACCAGATCAGCCAGGTCCTCGAGACGCTGCGCACCAACCCGGACTCGCGTCGCATGATCGTCTCGGCGTGGAACGTGGGAGAGCTCGGGGGCATGGCGCTGCCACCCTGTCACATGATGTTCCAGTTCTACGTGGCCGACGGCAAGCTCTCGTGCCAGCTCTACCAGCGCAGCGCGGACCTGTTCCTGGGCGTCCCGTTCAACATCGCGTCGTACGCGCTGCTCACGCACATGGTCGCGGCGCAGTCCGGCCTGGAGGTCGGCGACTTCGTGTGGACGGGCGGCGACTGCCACATCTACGACAACCACGTCGAGCAGGTGCGCGAGCAGCTGAGCCGCGAGGCCTACCCGGCGCCCACCCTGCGCCTGGCCCCGCGCGACTCCTTGTTCGACTACACGTACGAGGACGTCGAGGTCGTGGGCTACCAGCACCACCCGACGATCAAGGCACCGGTGGCGGTGTGAGCCGTCCGGCCGTCGGACTGGTCTGGGCCCAGGCGCACGATGCCGCGGGCCGCCCGGTGATCGGCGCGGGTGGCGTCATGCCGTGGCACCTGCCCGAGGACCTCGCGCACTTCCGTCGCGTCACCACGGGTCACCCGGTCGTGATGGGGCGCGTCACGTGGGACTCGCTGCCTCCGCGCTTCCGCCCCCTGCCGGGGCGCGTCAACGTGGTCGTCACGCGCCAGGAGGGCTGGGTGCCCGACGGCGCCGCTCACCCGGGCGCCACCGGCACCGGCGTCGTGGTCGCCTCGTCCGTCGAGGAGGGGCTCGCGCTCGCGTCGGCTGCTGCCGAGGAGTCGGGCTCGGGGCAGGTCTGGGTCATGGGGGGCGCGCAGGTGTACGCCGCGGCCCTGCCGCTCGCGGACCGCTGCGTCGTGACCGAGATCGACCTCGAGGTCGACGGCGACGCGTTCGCGCCGGCGCTCGCGGCAGGTCCGGCGGGTGGCTGGGAGCTCGTGGCCGGCGGCCCGGGCGCACCGGACGACGGCTGGCAGACCTCGGCAGCAGGTGTTCGGTTCCGGATGCTCACGTACGCACGGCGGAGCTAGCGCACGGTCGAAGGCGCCTGCGCGTGCGCTCGCGCGCACCCTGGTCGATCCTTGTCCTGCACGGGCGGCGCGACGACGGCCGCCCGACGTGACCTGCGACCACGGAGGCCCCGCATGACGACCGAGACCACGCTCGCCGAGTCCTTCGACGGCCGACGCTTCACCTACCGCGTCCCGCGGGTGTCGAGCATCGGCCCGGGAGACTTCGTGACCATCGGCGTCGCGTTCCCCGAGACCGCGGAGCACCCCGGCGAGGCCCTCGTCATGGGGCAGGTCCTGACGCGGGCGACCAAGGCGGGGGACGCCGTCGGGCACGGGCGGATCCTCGGGGAGCTCCGCCCGGACGGCACGGTCGTCACGTCGGGAGGCGACCCGTTCACCTCGCAGGACCTCGCCCCCGCCGGGGCGGGCGTGCTCGAGGCGCTCCAGGCGCGCGAGCGCGCGACCCTGCGGATCGGCGACCTCCACCACAGCCGGGGCAACGTCGACGCGCTGCTCCAGCCGCACCGGTTCAACCGGCACACGTTCTTGTGCGGGCAGTCGGGCTCGGGCAAGACGTACGCGCTCGGCGTCCTCCTCGAACAGCTCCTCATCGACACCGACCTGCCCATGGTCATCCTCGACCCGAACTCGGACTTCGTGCGGATCGGCGAGCTGCTCGAGTCCGCATCGCCCGGGGACGCCGAACGGCTGCGCGAGCTCGACGTGCGCGTCCTGCGCAACGACGGCGAGCACCACCCCGTCACCGCGCGGCTCACCGCGATGGAGGCCGCGAGCCAGGCGGCGGTGCTCCAGCTCGACCCGTTGACCGACCGCGGCGAGTACAACACGTTCCTGCGGATGCTCGAGAGCGCGACCGGCCCCGAGGTCGGGGCCGCCGCCCCCGCTGCGAGGCCACCGAGCATCGCGACCGAGGGCATGCTGAACCCGCACTCGATCCCGTCGGCCCTGCGTGCCACGGGCGAGGCCGACGCGCTGCGGCTCGCGCAGCGCGTCGAGAACCTGGGGATCCTCGACTGGGACGTCTGGGCGGGGGTCGGGCAGTCGGTGAGCGAGGTGCTCGACGAGGGCCCGCGCGCGGTCGTGGTCGACCTCGGCAGCCTGCACACGCACGAGGAGCAGCTCGCGGTCTCGCTCGCCCTGCTCGACGACCTGTGGGCCGACCGTGCCACGCGCAAGCCGCGGTTGATCGTGATCGACGAGGCGCACAACGTGGTCTCGGCCGAGCCCACGACCCAGCTCCAGCGGCTCACGACCGAGCGCGTGATCCAGATCGCCGCCGAGGGACGCAAGTTCGGGCTGTGGCTGCTGCTCTCGACGCAGCGGCCCTCCAAGATCCACCCGAACGTGCTCTCGCAGTGCGACAACGTGATCGTCATGCGCATGAGCTCGCCCGCAGACCTGCTCGAGCTCGAGGCCGTGTTCGGGTTCGCGCCGCCCGAGCTGCTCGCCGCGACCCCGTTCTTCCACCAGGGCGAGGCGCTCATCGCGGGCGGGTTCGTGCCCGCACCCGCGATCATCCAGATGGGCGCCCGGCGCACGGTCGAGGGCGGTTCCGACGTGCCGGTGCCGATGCCGGGCTAGACGCTCGCGCCGGCCCCCACGCCCACGGCCCCGGGCCGGGCCGTCTCGACGGCCCGACCAGGTCGCGCGCCCGCAGCACCCGGCAGCCGCGCGACGACCGTCAGCCCGCCGCCCTCGCGCGGCTCGGCGGTGACCTCGCCGTCGTGCGCGGCCGCGACCGAGCGGACGATCGACAGGCCCAGCCCCACACCGCCGCGCACGTACCCGCCGCGCCGGTCGGCGACGGCCCCGTCGCGCCCGAGCCGCCGGAACGGCTCGAAGAGCGCCTCGACCTCGTACGACGGGACGACGGGTCCCGTGTTGGACACCGCGACCTCGACGGTCCCGTCGGGGCCTGGGCGCGTCGCGACGGCGACCCGGCCGCCGGGTTCGTTGTAGCGCACGGCGTTGTCGACGAGGTTCTGGACGAGGCGCTCGAGCAGCACGGCGTCGCCGAGCAGGGGCGTCGGTGCCGTGTCGAGGCGCAGGTCGACGCCGGCGTCGCGCGCCGAGACCCCGGCGGTCGCGACGGCTTGCGCGGCGACCTCGGCGAGGTCCACGGTCTCGGTGACGATCGGCGCGCGGTCCGCGGCGGCGAGCGTGAGGAGCCCTTCGATCAGACGTTCCTGGCGGGCGTTGACCGCGAGCAGCGTCGCGCCGAGGTGGCGCGTGTCCTGGTGCGTCTCGGGGTCGTCGAGCGCGACCTCGAGGACGGTACGGCTGATGGTCAAGGGGGTGCGCAGCTCGTGCGAGGCGTTGGCGACGAAGCGCCGCTGCCCGTCGAAGGACCGGTCGAGGCGTTCGAGCATCGCGTCGAACGTGTCGGCGAGGTCCTTGAGCTCGTCGTCGGGCCCGGAGTGCGCGATGCGCTCGTGGAGGTTGGTGTCCGCGACGCGGCGGGCCGTGGCCGTGATCCGGTGCAGCGGCGCGAGCACGCGCGAGGACATGACCCAGCCGAAGCCCACCGCGAGGACCCCGATCCCGAGCAGCGCCACGACGGACCACGTGAGGACCGTGCGCAGCGTCTGGTCGCGGGCTTCCTGGTTGTTGAGCTGGACGACGTCGCGCAGGTCGGTGAAGGACCCGGTGCTGGAGGTGACGGTCGCGGCGGGCGTCAGGTCCTCGACCGGGCTGTACGGGAGGGCCTCGCCGGCGACGAGCGAGGCCGTCGTGGCAGGGTCCAGGGTCGCGTACAGGCTGGGGTCGGTCGCCTGGACGGCGCCGACCGCGATGCCCACCGAGTCGAGCGGCTGCCGGTCGATCGCCGCGGCGAGGAGGGCGTACAGGACGGCGATCAGGACGGCCCCGGCGACGGCGAAGGCCGCGGCGTAGACGGCCGTGAGGCGTGCTCGCAGCGTGGGGCGCAGCGAGGGGCGGGGGAGGAGCCTCATGCGACCCGGTACCCGACGCCCGTGACGGTCTCGACGAGCGAGGCGTCCTCGAGCTTGCGGCGCAGCTGCTTGATGGTGAACCGCACGACGCCCGTGAACGGGTCGATGTTCTCGTCCCACACCTTCTCGAGCAGGTGCTCGGCGGACACGGGGCGCCCGTCGGCGCGCAGCAGCTCCTCGAGCACGCCGAACTCCTTGCGCGACAGGTGCACGAACCTCCCCTCGCGGTAGACCTCGTGCCGGCTCGTGTCGAGGCGCAGGCCCGAGCGTTCGAGCACGGGGGGTGCGGCGGGGCGGGCGCGGCGACCGAGGGCCCGCACGCGGGCGCTGAGCTCGGCGAACGCGAAGGGCTTGACGAGGTAGTCGTCGGCGCCCAGGTCGAGGCCGTTCACCCGGTCCAGCACACCGCCCGACGCCGTGAGCATGAGGATGCGTGCGTCGCCGCCCGAGGCCACGATCGCCCGGCACACGTCGTCGCCGTGGACGCCGGGCAGGTCCCGGTCGAGCACGACGACGTCGTACGCGTTCACGTCGATCCGCGCCAGGGCCTCGTGCCCGTCGAGCGCGACGTCGACCGCCATCGCGAGCCGTCGCAGTCCCGTCGCGACGGCCTCCGCGATCAGCTCCTCGTCCTCCACCACCAGTACTCGCACCTGAGGAGCATGCCGGTGGGCACTGTGAGATCTCTGTGAGGTCGCGGCTCACGGCAGCCTCACGGGCCGCCCGCTGGACTGTTCGAGCACCCCGTCCCCGAGGCCCGTGCGGCCCGGGGACCGACCACGACGTGAGGACGCACCATGACCATCCACCAGACCCCGGCCCCGACCACGGGGCACAGCAGAGTCCGCTCGCGTCGCAGCGCGGCGTCGGTCGCGTTCGTCGTCGCGCTCCTGTCGGTCACGCTCTCGGCGTGCGCGCCCGACGACGCCCCGGGCGTCGCGAGCGCGGGTGGCGGCAAGGGCGAGACCAGCCAGGCGAAGGACGGGAAGTCGTACGAGGACATGACCGACGCCGAGCGCGACGACCTGTCCCGCAAGTTCGCGGGCTGCATGCGGGACAACGGTGTGGACATGCCCGACCCGGACTCCGAGGGCGGTGTCGCGATCACCTCGGAGGCCAGCGGCGACATGGAGGAGATGGACAAGGCCTTCGAAGCCTGCAAGGACTTCCTGCCCAACGGCGGTGAGCCGGTGAAGCCGAGCGCCGAGGACCTCGAGTCGCAGCGCGAGTTCGCGAGGTGCATGCGCGAGAACGGGGTCGACATGCCCGACCCGGACCCGAACGGGGGCATGACCGAGGCGCTCCAGGTGCCCGAGGACCTCGACGCGTTCGACGCGGCGCTCGAGGCGTGCAACGGCGAGGGCGGCGCGAGCCTCTCGGTCGGCGGCGCGGTCACGGAGAGCGGCGAGTGAGCCGCCGGAAGCACGTCGCCCCGGGCGGCGACCCCCTGGACACCGGGAGGACGGCGACGGGCGAGGCCACCCCGCGACGGAGGCGTCGCCGCGGGGCGATCGTCGGCGGGGTTGCCGGCGCCGTCGTGATCGGCGCCGGGGCCGTCCTGGTCCTGGGCGGGTTCGGCCGAGGTGGCGAACCCGCCCCCCAGGCGTCCGGACCGGGATCGACCGCGACCGTGACCCGGCAGACGCTCGTCGAGCGGAGCACGGTCAAGGGCGCGCTGGGGTACGGCGAGGCCGTCGTCCAGGGACACCAGGGCGCGGGCGGCGACGGCGGGGGAGGAGGCGGGACGGTGACCTGGCTGCCCGGGGTGGGCGACGTCGTCGACCGCGGGGGCGTCCTCTTCAAGGTCGACGAGCACCCCACGGTCCTGCTGCTCGGCAGCCTGCCGATGTATCGCGACCTGGGCGTCGGTGCCGAGGGTGACGACGTGCGCCAGCTCGAGGAGAACCTCGCGGCGCTCGGGTACACGGGCTTCACCGTGGACACCAAGTTCACGGCAGCGACCGCCAAGGCCGTCGAGAAGTGGCAGAAGGACCGCGGGCTCGAGAAGACCGGGGGAGTCGGCCCGGCCGACGTGCTCGTGGTGCCCGGCCCGGTGCGGGTCGACGCGCTCAAGGTGCGCGTCGGGGCGCCGGCCGCGGCGGAGATCCTCACGACGACGGGGGTCGAGCGGGCGATCTCGGTCGACCTCGACCTCGCCGACCGTGGGCTGGCCGTCGAGGGCGGCGCCGTGAGCGTCGCGCTCCCCGGAGGGGGGACGGCCGACGGCGTGGTCTCCGCCGTCGGGAGCCCCAAGATCGTCAAGGACGAGAGCGGGATGCCCGGGGCGTCCGACACCACGGTGATCCCCGTGACCGTGACGCTCGCGGACGGGACCGAGGCCGACGCCGGCTCGGTCAAGGTCACGTTCGTCAAGGCCGAACGGCCCGACGTGCTCACCGTGCCCGTCGCTGCGCTCCTCGCGCTGGCCGAGGGTGGGTACGGCGTCGAGGTCGTCGAGGGCGGCTCGACCCGCGTCGTCGCCGTGACCACCGGGCTCTTCGCCGACGGGAACGTCGAGGTCACGGGCGACCTGGCCGAGGGCGACGTCGTCGGGATGCCGTCGTGAGCGCCGCGACCGTCGCGCTCGCGCCGTCCGCGACCGTCCCCGGGGCGGGCGCCTCGGGAGGCGGCGTACCCGTCGTCACGCTGCACCAGGTGTCGCGCGTCTTCCCCGGTGGGGTCGCCGCGCTGCGTGACGTCCACCTCGACGTCGACCGGGGCGAGCTGCTCGCGATCGTCGGGCCCTCGGGCTCGGGCAAGTCGACCATGCTCAACGTGATCGGCACCCTCGACCGGCCCACCTCGGGGCACGTCATGATCGACGGCTTCTTGGTCGAGGACCTCGACGACCGCGAGGTGTCCGCGCTGCGCGCGAGCCGCATCGGGTTCGTGTTCCAGCACTTCCACCTGGCCGTCGGCGTCTCGGCGCTCGACAACGTGGCCGACGGGCTCCTGTACCGCGGGGTCGGGCGGCGCGATCGGCGTCGTCGGGCCGCGGAAGCGCTCGAGCGGGTGGGGCTGGGCCACCGGCTGACCCACCGGCCGCACGAGCTGTCGGGCGGGGAGAAGCAGCGCGTCGCGATCGCCCGTGCGGTCGTCGGGGATCCGCCGCTCCTTCTCGCCGACGAACCGACCGGAGCGCTCGACACGACCGCCGGGGCCGGGGTCATGGACGTGCTGCGCGCGCTCAACGCCGCCGGGACGACCGTCGTCATCATCACGCACGACCGCGAGCTCGCGGCCTCGCTGCCCCGACAGGTCGCGATGCGGGACGGTGAGATCGTCGCGGACGTCTCGGGACCGGTGGACGCGGGCAGGGGGACTGTCTTCGACGCGACGGTGGAGGCGGTTCCGGACGGCGTGGTTGACGGGGTGGCCGGCGGCCAACCGACCGGCGCGTCGACTGAGGGGGAGCCGTGCTGACCGTGCTGCGCCCCGCCCGGCTCGGGCCGCCGGACGTCCTGCGTGTCGGCGCGACCGGGCTCCGGACCCGCCCGCTGCGGGCCGTGCTGTCGGCGCTGGGCATCGCGATCGGCATCGCGGCCATGGTCGCGGTCGTCGGGATCTCGAGCTCGTCGCGCGCCGAGCTCGACCGGACGCTCTCGGCGCTCGGGACCAACCTGCTGCGGGTCGCACCAGGCACCGACCTGTTCGGGGAGGCGGCCAGCCTGCCGCCCGAGTCGGTCGACATGGTGCGGCGGATCGCGCCCGTCGAGACCGCGACGTCGGTCGCGCTGCTCAAGGCCAAGGCATACCGGACGGACCTGATCCCGGCCGGCGAGTCGGGAGGGATCGGTGTGTACGCGACCGACCTCGACCTGCTCGAGTCGATCGGGGGGAGCATGGCCCAGGGGGAGTGGCTCTCGGAGGCGACCGCGCAGTACCCGGCCGTCGTCCTGGGGCACGCGACCGCCGAGCGGCTCGGGATCTCCGCACCGGACCCGGCGATCAAGGTCTGGATAGGCGGCCAGTGGTTCACGGTCGTCGGGATCCTCGACCCCGTGCCGCTGGCACCCGAGATCGACCTCGGGGCGCTCGTCGGCCGGGAGGCCGCGGCGCAGCACCTCGACTGGGACGAGCTGCCGACGACGATCTACACGCGTACGCGTGAGGACGCGGTCGAGCAGGTCCGCAGCGTGCTCGGGCCCACGGCCAACCCGCAGGCGCCCAACGAGGTCGACGTCTCGCGCCCCTCCGACGCGCTCGCGGCCCAACAGGCCACGGACGAGGCGTTCACGGGGCTGCTCGTCGGGCTCGGTGCGGTCGCGCTGCTCGTGGGCGGGATCGGGGTCGCCAACACCATGGTGATCTCGGTGCTCGAACGACGGGCGGAGATCGGCCTGCGTCGCTCCCTCGGGGCGACGCGTGGACAGATCCGCGGGCAGTTCCTCGTCGAGTCCCTGGTGCTCTCCCTCATGGGCGGGGCAGCGGGGGTCCTGATCGGCGTCGGCATCACGGCCGGATACGCCACGTCGCAAGGCTGGCCGGTCGCCGTGCCGCCCCTCGTCGCGGCGGGCGGGCTCGTCGCGACGCTCGCGATCGGGGCCGTCGCCGGCCTCTACCCCGCGGTGCGGGCAGCGCGCATGGCGCCGACCGAGGCGCTCGCGGCCGTGTGACTGCGCAGGTGGGGTGCCGGGCCTCGGGTCCGGCACCCCACCGTGGGTGGGACGAGCTGCCGGGGATGCCCCTGGCTCGGGGTGGGCGCGGTTGGGACAGTCCGGGGCCGGGACGCTAGGCTGTCGGGCGTCCCACCGGGCCCGATCCTCCGTGTTCGCGCCCACGCGCCTGTAGCTCAGGGGATAGAGCACCGCTCTCCTAAAGCGGGTGTCGCCAGTTCGAATCTGGCCAGGCGCACCACCGTTCCCGAGGCGCCATGCCCCTCTCCGCGGGTCTACCTCTCGTCCCGCCGCTCGACCGACGCCCTCGTCGCTTCCGGCGCCGGGCCGCGCGCCACCACGCGCTCCGCGAACTCCTCGACCGCCGCGACGACCGCGTCGAACCTGATCGAGTGGAACAGGTCGAACCCGTGCTGCGCTCCGGGCAGCTCGGCGTACACGACCGGCGACGACGAGACCTCGCGCAGGCGCCGCGCGAACCGTCGCGCTCCCTCGACCGGCACCAGGGTGTCCTGGTCGCCGTGCACGACGAGGAACGGGGGAGCGTCGGGCCGCACGTACTCGGTGGGAGACGACTCGACGGCCAGGTCCCGGCCGCTGCCGTAGTACTCGCCGAAGTAGCCGTAGAGGCAGATCACCCCGACCACGGACGTGTCGGTGCGCTCGAACCCGGGCTGGAACCGGTCGTCGCCCGGGGTGAGCGCCGCGAGCGACGCGAGGTGCGCGCCGGCCGAGCTGCCCGCGACGACGACGCGACCAGTGTCTGCCCCGTGCTCGGCGCCGTGCTCCCGGACCCAGGCCAGCACCTGCTTGGCGTCGACCAGGTGGCCGGGGAAGTTCGTCGTCGGGCGCAGTCCGTAGTTCGCGCTCACGCACACCCAGCCGTGGCTCGCGAGGCGCGAGAGCATCGCCCGGGCCTCGAGGTCCTTGCGCCCGCTCACGTACCCGCCGCCGTGGAAGTACACGAGAGTCGGCCCGTCCGGTGGTCGCGAGCGTGGTCGGTAGACGTCGAGCCGGTGCTGCGGTGCGCCATCGCCGTACGGAAGGTCGCGCACGCGCACGACGTCGCGTCGGCGCACCGCGAACGGGGCCAGGAGGATCCTGCGCCACGGCAGCCCCCGCGTCGTGACGGCTCCCGGTGCGGTCGCGAGGCCTGCGACGAGCGTGCGGTCGAGCGCGGGCACCGCGCGCAGGCCGCGCCGAGCGACCACGACGAGACCGGCGGCGGTCAGGACGGCCAGCGCGAGCCCGACGCGGCCGGCGGGCGTCGCGCCGTCGCCGTCGACGACCGCGATCACGGAGAGGGCGGCCAGCGCGGCCAGCATGACGAACGGCTGCTCGTTGACCAGGACGCTCAGACGGAAGCTCAGACGTCCGAGCCCGGCCGGGTGCCGGGCGGGCACCAGGGAGGTCGTCGTGCAGCACGCGAGCAGCAGCACCGGGACGAGGTATCCGATCGCCATGGCTCGCTCCTTCCGCCCGCGCGGGGACGCGTCGTCGTCCGTGTCTTCCCGGTCTACACCGGTGGGCCTGGCGGCGCACGGGGTGCGGGGGACGGTACGCGTCACCGGGCGCCGAAAACCCGCAGGCTGCGCGGAAGGAATGTCGTGGCGTGGCGGGCTGGTCGCGCGAGCACCAGGCAGTCCGAAGTGCGCTTCGAGAATGGTGCCGCCGAGCACGTGCCCGGTGATCGACCGATAGGTGGTTGAACGGCGAACCACATGCTCACGCCTCCCTCCGGCCTCGCATTTGTCGCTGTTCCACCGGTATGCCGGTCGAAGGGCGGGTGCCTCTCGGGCCGCCCCCCGTGGTCGGGTGCCCTCCGGGGTGGTCACCTTCCCGGCCCAGATCCCTCTGGCCTCGGCCGACGCACCCGTGCGGTGCGTGGGTCCACGCGTCGGGTGTCCGTCGAGGAATGTGCCCTGTCGGCAGAATCCCGACGGCGGAGATCCGGCACGTGTTCTCGGCTGTCCGTCTCCCCAGAATTGTCGCGAGAGTGGGGAGTCGTCCAGGCGCAACCGTACGTCGTATCGTCCCGAGGAATTGAGGAAAGGCCACCGGGTTCCTTTCCTGCTTCCGTCCCGTTGGATTGTCGTCGCGCGCCGCGGATCATTGTGCCGCGCATTCAGGGCAGGGGCGTCCATCTGTTGATCGCACCCTGTCCGCGAGACGCCGCACCCGCACGTGCAGGGGGCGTCGCGCACCTAGGCTGGAGGCGCCTCGGGGATGGCCGGGGCCACTGCCGGAAGGGCCGCACGCATGAGCGACGTTCTGCACGACGACCAGACCCTCGACCCGCTGACCGTGAAGGGCTTCCGGCACAGCCGGCAGTGGGTGTTCGGCACCATGCTGTTCTCGGCACTGGTCAGCCTGACCGCGTCGTTCGTCCTGTCCTACGACGCGGTGCTCCTCGCGGCGAACCCGACGGCCGAGCTCTCGTGCAACGTCAACGAGGTCCTGTCCTGCGGTGCCGTGGGGGTCGCGTGGCAGTCGTCGTTGTTCGGCTTCCCCAACGCGTTCCTCGGGCTGATCGCCGAACCCGTGGTCATCACGATCGCGGTCGCGAGCCTCGGCGGGGTGCGGTTCCCGCGCTGGTTCATGTTCTCGGCACAGGTCGTCTACACGCTGGGCCTGATCTTCGCGTACTGGCTCTTCTACCAGTCCATGTTCGTGATCGGCGCGCTGTGCCCCTGGTGCCTGCTCGTCACGCTCTCGACGACGCTCGTCTTCATGACGCTGCTGCACTGGAACATCCTGGAGAACAACCTCTACCTCCCGGCCCGTGCCCAGGAGCGCGCCCTGTCGTTCGTGCGCTCGGACGCGGACGTCTTCCTCACGGCGGCCTGGATCGTCCTGATGATCGCCGGGGTCCTGCTCAAGCACGGGTCCAAGCTCTTCGGCTGAGTCCCGCGCAGGGCGGGGAGCGACCTCCTGCCCGACGGCGCCCCCCACCCTCGCGGCCACGCCCCACCCGGGG
>NZ_JBHXBO010000065.1:0-19885 GCF_042726775.1 Oerskovia sp. NPDC060287 | reverse complement strand
GGGGCGGGGCGGGCCTCGTAGGCGCCGTCGGAGTAGAGGAGCAGCAGGTCCCCGGGGCCCAGGCGGAAGCGGGTGCGGGGCGGGCCGGCAGCCGGACGTCAGCCCTTCACGGAGCCGGACATGAGCCCGCCCATGAAGTACTTGCCGAGCAGGATGTAGACGATGAGCGTCGGGAGCGAGGCGAACAGGGCCCCCGCCATCGAGACGCCGTAGTTCTGCAGCAGGGCGCCGTTCGCGAGGTTGTTGAGCGCGAGCGTGACCGGGCCGTTCTGGCTCGAGGAGAAGAACACCGCGAAGAGGAAGTCGTTCCACGCCGAGGTGAACTGCCAGATGAGCACGACCACGAAGCTCGGGATCGAGATCGGCAGGACGATCGACCAGTACGTGCGGAGCATGCCCGCGCCGTCGACGCGCGCGGCCTCGATGAGCTCGTTCGGCACGGTCTGGTAGTAGTTGCGGAAGATCAGGGTCGTGATCGGCAGGCCGTAGATCACGTGCAGCAGGATCAGCGTCGGGATGCCGCTCGGCAGGTTGAGGTCCTGGACCAGCTGGTTGAGCGGGATGATCACCGCCTGGTACGGGATGAACATGCCGAACAGGATGAGCGTGAAGACGAGGTTCGCCCCGCGGAAGGTCCAGCGCGAGAGCACGAACCCGTTGAGCGACCCGAGGAACGCCGCGATGATCGCCGAGGGGATCACCATCTGCAGCGTGCGCAGGATCGCCGGCGACAGCGCGGTCCAGGCCGCCTGCCAGTTCTCCGTGGTCCACACCTGGGGCAGGTTCCACGCGCGGCTCGGGGCCGCGTCACCTGCCCCCTTGAAGCTCGTCACGAACAGGACGTAGACGGGCACGAGGACGATCAGCACGAACAGGATGAGGATCGCGTAGCGCAGCGTGCGCCCCACGGAGAAGCGCTGGACGGGCTTCTTCTGCCGGCGCGAGCCTGCCGCACCGGAGCCCGATCCCGAGCCGGGGGTCTGCGCCTCGACGGGCGTGGCGACGGCGGTCATCGGATCTTCTCCTTGCGGTTCAGGGAGATCAGGTAGGGCACGATCACGAAGGCCACGATGACCAGCAGGATCGCGCCGACGGCCGCAGCGTTCGCGTAGTCGAAGCTGGACTTGAAGACGTACATGTCGACGGCCGGAACCTTGGTCTGGTAGTTCGAGGGCTTGGAGATCGACATGATGAGGTCGAACGCCTTGAGGGACATGTGGCCCACGATGATGAGGGCCGAGAGGGCGATCGGCGTGAGCTGCGGGAACAGCACGTGGCGGTAGAGCTTCCACTCGTTGGCGCCGTCCATGCGGGCCGCCTCGCGCAGCTCGTCCGGGATCCCGCGGAAGCCCGCGAGGAACAGTGCCATGACATAGCCGGAGAGCTGCCAGATCGCGGGGATCGCGATGGCGGCGATACCGAACGTGACGTTGTTCCACCAGTTGTTCTGGAGGGCGTCCAGACCGATCATCTGGAACAGCCGGTTGAGGCCGCTCGCGTTCTCCCCCTGGTTGGAGTTGAGGAGCCAGCGCCACACGACGCCCGAGGCGACGAACGAGACCGCCATGGGGAACAGGTAGACGGCGCGGAAGAACCCCTCGCCCTTGATGGGCTTGTCGAGGAGCCAGGCCCAGACGAAGCCGACGACCATGGTGCCGACCAGGAAGACCACGGTGTAGATCAGGAGGTTCATCAGCGAGTGCTGGAACTCCGGGCTCGCGAGCAGGTCGAGGTAGTTCTGGAAGCCGACCCGCGAGACGGGGGCCTGCCCCGTGGACTGCGCGGCCTTGTGCATGTCCGTGGTCGAGGTGGAGAAGTTGATCCCGATGAGGCCGTAGACGAAGACCCCCACCAAGATCAGTGACGGGGCGACGAGGAGCAGTGGCGGGCCCCATCGTCGAGCGGACTGGATCACCGGTGATCCTCCCAAGGTGTGGGCACCTCCCGACGGCTCTCACGGCGCACAGAGGTGCGACGGGGCCCTGCCGGTGACGGTGCGTAGGAAACGAGCTGCGGGTACGGCGGGGTGGGGCGGGCCGTCCGGGGCCCGCCGCGGAGCTGCGCGAGCAGCTCCGCGACGGACGACCCCGGTCGACCGGTCAGGCGTCCTTACTCGGCGGCAGCGGCGGCCAGGTCGGCCTGGTACTGCGCGAGGTCGGAAGCACCCGAGGTGAACTTGCTCGTCGCGTCCGAGATGCCGTTCAGGACGGCGATCGAGGCAGCCGCACCGTGAGCGAGCGAGGGGACGATCGTGTCCTCCGCGAAGGACGTGATGGCGGTCTGCTGGTACTCCGAGAAGTCAGCAGGGTTCGCGTCGGTACGGGCCGGGATGGAGCCCTTGGCCTTGTTGAACGCCGTCTGGCCCTCGAGGCTGGACACGGTCTCGATCCAGGCCTTGGCGCCGTCGGGGTTCTTCGCACCCACGGGGAGCGTGAACGAGTCGGCGAGGAAGCCGAACATGCCGTCCGTCCCGGGGACCGGGAAGTACGTGAAGTCGGCACCGGCGGTCTTGCCGGCCTCTTCGAACGCGGCCACGGCCCAGTCGCCCATGACGTTGAACGCTGCCTGGCCGTCCATGACGAGCTGCGTCGCCTCGGGCCAGTCCAGACCGTCACGGTCGGTGTTGGTGTAGCTCATGAGCTTCTGGAAGTCCTCGAGAGCTGCCGTGACCTCGGGGCTCTCCCAGTCGGTCGAACCGTCCCACAGGCCGTTGTAGGCCTCGGCGCCCAGGTCGCCCATGAGAACCGTCTCGAGCAGGTTGACCTGGGTCCAGGTCGTGGCGACCGAGAGCGGGGTCTTGCCCGTGGCCTTGACGGCGTCGAGGGCGACGAACCAGTCGTCCATGGACTCGTACGTGGCGGCCGGGTCGAGGCCGGCCTCGGTCAGCACGGCCGGGTTGGCCCAGACCATGTTGGAGCGGTGGATGTTGGAGGGCATCGAGTAGATCTTGCCGTCCACCGTGAGGAGGTCGATCAGGTCCTCGGGGAAGACGTCCTTGACGCCGTACTGGTCGTACAGGTCCGAGATGTCCTCGAGCTGCGCGGCGTCGATGTAGTCCGTGAGCTCCTTGCCGGCGTGGGCCTGGAACGTGTCCGGCGGGTCGTTGGCCTGGAGCCGGGTCTGGAGGAGGTCCTTCGCGGCCGAGCCGGCGCCACCGGCGACCGCGCCGTTCTCGAAGGTGAAGTCGGGGTGCTGCTCGTCGAAGACCGTGACGAGGGCGTCGAGCCCTGCCTTCTCCGAACCGGCTGCCCACCAGGTGAAGACCTCGACGTTGCCGCCCGAGGCGGCGTCGGTGCCGCCCCCGGTCGAGTCGTTGCCGGAGTCTCCGCTGCAAGCTGCGAGGGCCAGGAGGGCAGCGGTGCCCACCAGTGCCCCAGCGACGCGCAATCCGTTACGCATGGGATCCTACTTTCGTGTTGACAGCGCTGTCAGGAACAGGACGAACGTACGGCCGCTCAGCGGCACTTGTCAAAGAAGTGCGCCGAATCGTTACCTGGGGGAGACCTCAGGGCGCCCCGAAGAGGACGACGGCGACAAAGCGACCACTCGTGCGAGGCGCAGGATCGTGCGGATCCTCACGGCCGGACGACGCGCGGGCGCGGACACGGGGAACGCAGGGGGCAGGCGGACGCGGGGGCGGGACGGGGGTGGTCGCGCCTCAACCGACCGCCGGCACGCCCTCGAGAGGCGTCGCGAGCGCGATCTCGCCCGACCCGCGCGGGATCAGGACGGTGGGCACGACGCGCAGGTGCGCGGGCTCCCCTGGGGACTCGATGCGCGCCACGGCGAGCCGTGCGGCCTCCTGGCCCATCGCGGAGACCTCGTAGCCGACGACGCTGACCTCGAGGATGTCGGCGAGCTCGAAGTCGTCGAACCCGACGAGCGCGACGTCTCGCCGTGCGCCGCGCGCCGCGGGGTGCAACGCCCGGAGCGCCCCCTGGGTGATCTTGTTGTTCGCCGTCAGGATCGCGGTGGGCGGCTCGTCGAGCGCGAGCAGCTCCTCGACCGCGAGGCGGGCCGTCTCGGCGTCGTGCAGCCCGTCGCGCACGTAGCGTTCGGGATCCTCGATGCCCGCGTCCCGCAGGGCGTTGACGAAGCCCTCACGACGCTCGCGGAACGTCCAGAGCCGAGGGAGGTCGCCCGCGAGCGCGATCCTGCGGTGCCCCTGGTCGACGAGGTGGCGGGCGGCGGCCGCGGCCCCGGCCCGGTTGTCGAGCACCACGGTGTCCGCGTCGATCCCGCCCGGCGGGCGGTCGAGGAAGACGATCGGCACGCCGTCGGCGAGCTCGGAACGCAGGTACGAGTGGTCGTCCGCAGTCGGGGCGATGAAGAGCGCGGCGACCCGCCGCTCGATGAGCGCGTCGATCAGCTCGCGCTCACGATCCGCGTCCTCGTCGGAGCTCGCGGTGATGAGCTGGAGCCCGTGCTTGCGCAGCTCGCGCTCGATCCCGCTCGCGAGGTCCGAGTAGAACGGGTTGGCGATGTCGCCGGTGACGAAGCCGACGAGCCGCGAGACGCCTCCGCGCGCGAGGTCCGCCGCCACGGCGTTGCGACGGAAGCCGAGCGCGTCGGCCGCCGCCCGGACCTTGAGCCGGGTGGGCTCGGAGACGCTCGGTTCGTTGTTGAGCACGCGAGAAGCGGTCTTGAGACTCACTCCTGCGGACTCGGCCACCGCCGCGAGGGTCGGGCGACCTCCACCGCGTGCAGCTCGGCCGTCCTTGGCCACCACATCCACCCCCGCACGATCGACTGGCGGGATTCTTCCACACCCCAGCGCGTCCCGGCCCGGAGTGCCACCTGACCCGCTCGTCGCGACGAGGGGCTGGTCAGGACGACTCCGGTGTGTATAGGGTGAGTACACCCGACCATGACAGCGCTGTCAAGTCGAGACGAGCACACAGACCGGACAGCGGACCCTCCTGCCGCTCACCTGCGGCGGCCGACCCGACACCCGCCCAACCCTCGCACCACCTGCCTCACTCCCGAACCTGCCCGACGGCGCCGCGCACCCCCGCGCGACGCCGCTCCCGGGCGTGCACCGGGGCGGGCAGCACCCCCGAGAGGACACGTCCCTTGCCCGTCCCAGCCTCCCCCTCCCGCATCCGCGGCCGTCTGCCCGCGCTGGTCGCGGCGACGGCCCTCGTCACAGGCCTCGGCCTCACGGCGCCGAGCGCCGCCACGGCCCAGCCCGTCGCCGGCGCCGACCTCGTGAACCTCGACCCCTTCGCTGCCGTCGATCCCTGGATCGGTACCGCCGAGGACTTCGCCCAGAACAAGGGGAACGCGGCCTACGGCAACACCTGGCCGGGCGCGACGGTGCCCTTCGGCATGGTGCAGTCAAGCCCCACGACCTTCCGCAGCAGCGACGGCGACATGCGAGGCGGCTACGAGTACAGCGCCGACAAGATCCGCGGGTTCGGCATGAACCGCCTGTCCGGGACCGGGTGCGTCAACCGCAACGGCGCGTTCGACTTCCCCGTCCTGCCCTACGCGGGCAGCCTCACCGACCAGGGTGCTCTTCCGTCCTCCCCCGGCACCGACATCAAGCCCTACTACCTCGCGTTCGACCACGCGGACGAGGTCGGCGCGCCCGGGTATTACGCGGTCGACCTCGCGAACGGCGTGTCCACCGAGCTCACCGCGACCAACCGCACCGCGATCAGCCGCTTCGACTTCCCCGCGGACGCCGACTCGTCGACCCTGATCTTCAACACCACGGGGTCGAACAACAGCGTGTTCGGCAGCGGCGTGACCATCGAGGGCAGCACGATCTCCGGCTGGGTCGAGACGGCGCCGGTCTGCGAGGGCGGCGGACGCTACAAGGCCTACTACTCGGCGACGTTCGACCAGCCGATCGTCTCGTCAGGCACCTGGACCGGCGGGGACGTCACGGTCGGCTCGACCAGCGCGTCCGCCCAGAAGCGGCACGGCGCGGGCGTCTTCGTGACCTTCCCCGACGGCGCCGAGGTCACGGTCAAGGCAGGCCTGTCCTACGTGAGCATCGAGAACGCCGCGGAGAATGCAGCCTCCGAGTCCGCCGACGTGACGTTCGACGAGGCGCGCGCAGCGGCGGAGACCACCTGGCGCGACGCACTGAGCACGATCGACGTCGCGGGGGGCACCGAGGCCGAGCAGGTCACTCTCTACACGGCGCTCTACCACTCGCTGCTGCACCCGAACACCTACGACGACGTCAACGGCGAGTACCTCGGCTACGACGGCGCGGTCCACCGGGTCGAGCCGGGGCGCCACCACTACGCGACGTACTCCGGCTGGGACATGTACCGCGGACAGGCGCAGCTCGTCGCGCTGCTCTTCCCGGACGTCGCGTCCGACATCAACCAGTCGATCGTCGACCTGGTCGACCAGTCGGGCTACTGGCCCAACTGGCCGCACCTCGGCGTCGCCCAGCAGAAGATGAGCGGCGACTCGCTACCCACCGTCCTCTCGGTCATCGACGCGTTCGGCAGCACCGACTACGACCGCGAGGCCGCGCTCGCGCACCTCGTGTCCTCGCAGGCGCTGCCCCAGGACAAGGCACGGAACAAGCGCGAGAACGGATACCAGTTCGCGGGCCTCGGGTTCGTCGAGAACGCGAAGAACGCCGTCTCGACCTCGACGACGCTCGAGTACGCGACCAACGACTTCTCGATCGCCCAGCTCGCCCAGCGTCTGGGTGACGACGCGGCGTACGACCGGTTCATGCAGCGCGCCCAGAACTGGCAGAACGTGTTCGACCCGGTCACGCGCGAGATCCGACCGCGCGGTCGCAACGGGTTCGACCGCGGGTTCAACCTCGGCGAGCGCGGCAACCAGTTCGACCAGGCGACCGGCTACCAGTACGGCTGGGCCGTCCCGCAGAACATGAGCACGCTCATCGCCAAGCGTGGCGGGGTCCAGAAGGTCACGGCCGACCTCGACACGCACCTCACGCGGCTCGACGCAGGCGTCTACAACACTCCGTACGCCTACATGAGCAACCAGCCCAGCACCTCGACGCCCTGGGTCTACCACTGGCTCCAGCAGCCTGCGAAGACCACGGACACCCTGGACCGGGCTCGGGCCGAGCTCTTCACGACCGCTCCCACGGGCGTTCCCGGGAACGACGACCTGGGCTCGCTCTCATCCTGGTTCGTCTGGTCCAACCTTGGCCTCTACCCGGCGATCTTCGGCCGCGCCGAGCTGCTCGTGTCCTCGCCCGCGTTCGATCAGGTCACCATCACGAGCCGGGTCGCCGACGGAGCGCCCCGGGTCATCTCGCTCACAGCGCCCGGCGCGTCGAGCGGATCGCGCTACGTGGACTCGCTCCGGGTCGACGGCGTCCCGTCCTCGGCCACGTGGCTCCCGGAGTCCTTCACCCAGCAGGGCGGCACGCTCGACCTCACCATGCGCTCGACCCCGGGCACCTGGGGCACCGGGGAAGCAGACGTCCCGCCGTCGTTCACCGACGGGAGCGACGTCTTCAACAACATCGGCACGACGACGGACGGCAAGGGCGCGACGGGGTCGATCGACGCGTCCGACAACACCCTGTCCCGCGCCAACCTTGCCGCGGCCGGCGCGACTCCTGGCGCTCGCCTCCCCCTGGGGGCGACGGGAGTCACGTACACCTGGCCGGATGCCGCTCCGGGTGCGCCCGACAACTGGATCCCCCACGGCCAGAGCGTCCCGATGGGCGTCCGGGTCGAGAAGATCTCGTTCCTCGGCCTGGCCACCAACGGGCCGGCCAAGGGCACGGCGACGGTCGTCTACACCGACGGCACCCGGCAGGACGTCCAGGTCGAGCTGACGGACTGGACCCCGGGGACCACCTACCAGTTCGGCAACGTCCCCGTCGTGACCACGACGGGTCGCAACAAGGCCAACGGCACCAAGGACACGACCCACGCCAAGGTCTTCGGGACGGTGCCGGTGTCGGTCGACCCGACCCGCACCATCGCGTCGGTGATCCTGCCGCAGGGCACCGACAAGGGCGTGATGCACCTGTTCGCGGTCGGCACCTCAGAGCCGATCGTCGACCGGGGGGTCGAGGTC
This sequence comes from Oerskovia sp. NPDC060287, assembly GCF_042726775.1. Taxonomy (NCBI): domain Bacteria; kingdom Bacillati; phylum Actinomycetota; class Actinomycetes; order Micrococcales; family Cellulomonadaceae; genus Oerskovia; species Oerskovia sp. NPDC060287. Next base: position 11,851 of record NZ_JBHXBO010000065.1, on the reverse strand, counting down.
GTCGCGAGCGCCAGGTCGCAGTGCACCGGCCGGACCGGCGCCGTCGTGGTCCGCGTGGTCAACGACGACACCGTCCCCCTCGACGTCGTCGTGGCGACGGCGTGGGGCACCAAGACCTTCTCGCAGGTCGCCCCCGGCAAGTCTGCCGCGCAGACCTTCTCGACCCGGTCCTCCGAGATCGAGGCCGGGAGCGCCACGGTGACCGCGCGTCCGAGCGATGCGCAGGACGTGCGGCAGACAGTCACCGACGTCGAGTACCCCGCGGTGACCTGCGGACAGTGAGCACGACCCTGGGGGCGGGAGCGTCCTTCCGCCCCCAGGACTCCACCCCTCCGATGCGTCGACGACGACGCAGGAAGCAGCCGACCATGCATCGCACGTCCTTCCGCCCCCGCGCGGACCGCGCTCCCGAGCCACGGCCCTCGCCCCGGCCCGGTCGACGCACGCTCCGTACCGCTGTCGTCGCCCTGACCTCGGGCTCGCTCCTCCTCGCGGGCCTCACGACCACGGCGTCGGCGGCCACGCAGCCGACGACCGCCGACCCGAGCACAGCGCCCGCGTCGGCGGCCCCTTCCTACGGCGCCCCCGACGCGACGGCCGCCAAGTACTACGAGGCACTGCTCCGCCACACCCGGTGGGTCGAGTCGGTCTACGACCCTGCCGCGGGCGTCTACCAGCTCAAGGACATGAACTTCGCCGTCGTGCTCGGCAACGCCGTGCTCGTGACCCAGGGCGAGTACGACGCCGAGCTCGCAGGCATCTCGCGCGCGGACCTCAAAGCGCACACGCTCTCGACGATCACGCACTACGCGGCGTCGAACCGCCTCGTGAACCCCCAGGGCACCTGGGGGCGCAAGCTGTTCTGGGAGTCGACCTTCCAGTCGTACTTCCTCGCCGCGGGCCGCCTCCTGTGGGACGACCTCGACGCGACGACGCGCGCGAACCTCACGAAGATCGCGACCGAGCAGTCGCGCTACGCGGCCGACCTGAACTTCGCCCAGGACCCGCTGTCGGGCAGCTGGAACGCCCACTGGCCCACCGGCGGGTACAAGGGCGACACCGCGCAGGAGGAGGTCGGCGTCTACACGCAGGCCCTCGCACCGGGCCTCGCCTGGGCGCCCGACGACCCCGACGCCGACCGCTGGGCCGACCAGCTCGCGACCTGGGGGCGCAACGCCGCGGGCCAGCCGACGGCCGACAGGAACAACCCCGCGGTCGTGGCAGGCGCTCCCGTCTCGGACAACACGATGCAGAACGTCTACGACACCTACATCGTGGAGAACCACGGGTCGTTCGGTCCGCACTACCAGTCGGACGTGTGGCGCTCGGGGGCGCGCAATGCGATCCACTTCCTCCTGGCGGGCGAGCCGATCCCTGAGATCCTGCTCGAGCAGCCCAACTCCGCGGAGCTGTGGCGGTCCATCCAGCTCGTCATGTCGGAGCAGGGCGAGCCGTTCATGCCCATGGTCAACGACCGCGAGTTCCTCTACGGCCGCGACGTCCTGCCCGTGGCCTTCCTCGGTCAGGTCCTGCGCGACCCCGACGCGGCCCGCGCCGAGGCGAGCCTCGCGGACGCTCTCGCGGACTACCAGATGTATGCGCCCGTCTACCGCCTGACGAAGTTCTCTGGCGAGGCCAAGTACGAGCCCGAGGCGCGCGCCGAGATCGCGATCTCCTACCTCCTGCACGTCGCGAGCGCCGAGTCCCCCGAGGGGCCGGTGACCCCGACCCCTTCCGACGAGCTCTTCGACCGCCTCGCGGGCGTCCGTGACTTCGGCGCAGGACCGGGACTCGTCGTCCAGCAGTCCGCGAACGCCTGGGCCGGTGCGGTCAGCCGCCAGGGCTTCGTCAAGTTCCCCTGGGTCCCCGAGCAGGACTCGTGGCTCTTCCATCTCTCGGGCAGCTCGCCCTTCCTCTACCCGAGCGCCTCGGCCCAGGTGAGCGCCCGGTCGGTCGACGTCTCGACCGCCGCCAGGGACGGGTTCGACGGGACCGCCTCGGTCTTCCGGATCGGGGACGGGTACGCGGGCCAGGTGACGCTCCCGACGGGTTCGGCGATCTACGCCTCGACGGGCGCGGGCCCCACCGACGGGACCGTGACCGTCCGCAACCTCGACATGGGCGGATACAACGGGCTCGACGGGTCGCGCACCTACACGACGGCCGACGGAGAGGTCACCGCGGCCAACCCCGTCGTCCCGGCCCAGGAACCGGCCGACGCCAACGCCGCACGCGTCGACGACCTGCCCTTCGACCAGGTCCAGGCCCGCTACGTGCGGATGAAGGGCATCCGCGGCAACGCGACGTACGGCTACTCGATGTACGCGTTCCACGCCTACGGCCCGGACGGGACGGTCGACCTGGCCGCGAGGAAGCCCGCGACCGCGTCGAGCCAGGACGCCGAGGGCGGCCGCACGGCCGCACGCGTCACGGACGGCAGCCCCACGACACGGTGGGCGGTCTCCAAGGCCGACCGCACCCGCGCCGACTCCTGGATCCAGGTGGACCTGGGCGCGGAGAGGACGCTGGCCTCGGTGCGCCTGGCGTGGGAGGTCTCGGCCGGAGCCGAGTACACCGTCGAGACCTCGCTCGACGGCACGACCTGGACCGTCGCGTCGCGCTACGGGAAGTCGGCCCAGGACGCGAACGTCGCGCGCCTCGACACCGTGGACCTCACGGCAGCGGACGGGTCCTCCCCCGCCCCCGCACGCTTCGTCCGCATGCAGGGCGTCCGCGGCAACGCCGACTACGGGTACTCGCTCTACCACCTGCGCGCGTTCGGTCCGCTGGGGGCGACGAACCTCGCGGCGGGCAGGCCCGCGACCGCGTCGAGCGCCGACGACGGCAAGCCCGCGACCGCGGTCACGGACGGCAGGGCCGACACCCGCTGGGCCGTCTCGCGCACCGACCGCACCCGGCCCGACTCCTGGGTGCAGATCGACCTCGGCACCGTCCAGGACGTGTCCCGGGTCGAGCTGGGCTGGGAGGCGTCGGCCGGTGATGTCTACGTGATCCAGACCTCGACCGACGGCACGACCTGGCACGACGCCGGACGGCACGAGGAGAAGGGCGACGAGGTCCTGCGCTCGCAGGGCGGCTGGATCAACATCGAGGGCAAGGGCGGGTTCGTGGTCCGTGGCACGGATGCCCCGTTGACCGTCTCCCGCTCGGGCGACGCCAAGCACGTCGTGCGCCTGGCCGACGGTGCCACGGGCCCCCGGCTCGTCGAGGCCGTGGTCGGCGACGCGGCGGCCACCGCGCAGCAGGCCGCGCGCGCCGTCCCGACGAGCAGCTCGCCCGGGACGCTCGTGAGCGCTCTCGACGGCTACCTGTCGGTCTTCAACCTCACCGGCGCGCCGGTCACCACGACGGTCACGGTGGCCCACGACGGCACGACGGCGACCCTGTACCCGGGCACGCAGCGCGTGACGGCTGCCGGTTCCCAGGTCGAGGTGAGCGTCCCGGCCGGCAGCGCGGTCGTCCTGGCACCCCGCGCGACGCTCGACGTCTCGCAGGTCAGCGGGTCGTTCGACGCCGACGTCACCGACGCACGCACCGTGCTCCTCACCTCGGCCGCGCCCGTCTCGCTCGTCGTCCGCAACGCCGAGACGGGCGATGCCCGCGAGGTCGCGGTCCCGGGCAAGGCGTCGCCCACGACGCTCCGCTTCCGGGGAGCGACCCCGTTCCCCGTCGCGGACCACGCCCTGAGCACCCTCACGTTCCCGGCGTCGGTGCTCCCGTCGGGCATGACGTCTCCGTCGCTCGCGGTCGACGGCGACGCGTCGACCGTCTGGTCGCCGGGTTCCGCCGAGGGGCGCATGGTCACCGACCTCGGTGCCCCGCAGGAGGTCGGCCGGGTCGTCACGCGCTGGGACGGAGACGCCCCTGCGGCCACGGTCTCGGTCAGCGACGACGGTCTGACCTACACGGACGTCGGCCGGATCGAGGGCGGATCCGTCCGCGGCTCGCTCGACGTCGGAGCCACCACGCGCTACGTCGCCCTGACCGTCGACGGTTGGGCTGCGGGCGGGCCGGGGCTCTCGAGCCTCCGGGCCCTCGCCCCGGGGGCCGCCGACCCGGAGCTCGCGACCGACCTGTCGATCGGCACGACGGTCACCACGAGGTGCACGGCCGGGGTCCAGTACCTGTCCGTCCGCGTCGTGAACGGCGAGCAGGTCCCGCTCGACGTGGTCGTGCGGACGCCCGCGGGCACCAAGACGTTCGCCGGGGTCGCACCGGGACGGTCCGCGTCCCAGACCTTCCGGGTACGCGACGCCGCTGACGCCACCGGCGTCGTCGAGACCACCGCCTCAGGGACCGACGGCGGCATCACCGTCGTCGAGTCCCCCTTCCAGCCGGCCACCTGCGGGTAGCCCATCGCCGCCGCCGCGTCGTCCGTCCCCCCGGGCGGCGCGGCGGCCCCACCCCGAGGAGAAGTCCATGTCGCGCTACGCCTACGTCCCCGACCCGGAGAACGACGCGGTACAGTCCGTCATCGACGAGCTCACGAGCCCGTTGACCCGTGCCGTGCTCCGGCAGCTCACCGCCCACGGCGGACTCATGAGCGGTCAGCTGGCCCTCGCGACGGGGGCCCACCAGCAGTCGGTCCTCCACGTCCTGGGCCGGCTCGAACGGCACGGCCTGGTCCGCGCGGACCAGCCGCGAGAGTCCCGCCAGGGACGACGCGTGCGGTACTCCGCGGACGTCGAGCGGGTCGACCGGATGCTCGCCACGCTCCGCAGGTACCTGCTGGCGCCGGAACCGGCGGCCCCGTCGCGCGGCCCGGTCCAGGTGTCGGCCACGGCCTGAGCGTCGGCGACGTCCGTCCGTGCGGGCCGGCCTCCCGGGTGAGCTCCGCCGTCGGGCCTGAACGGATTCGTCGCGTTGCTCCCCCCTCGGCTAATCTTCGATCGCCCTGCCGGTCCAGGACGCCGCCGGAGGGTTGCTCGCAGGCGGCCAGAGCAGCAGGAGGCCTGATGGGTCGCACCGCCCCCGGGTGGTACCCGGATCCTTCGGCCGCCGGCACCGAGCGGTGGTTCGACGGCGACCGCTGGTCGCAGCACACGCGCCCCACCGTCCTGCCCGCGAGCACGCAGCGCCTACCCCTCGGAGTGGGCGCGGCGCTCCCCCGCGAGGACCAGCCCGTGACGCCGTTCGCCGAGGTCAGACCGTCGGTCGAGGAGCAGCCCGCCACGTACGCCCCGGCGTCCTCGGTGCGTGCGCTGCCTCCCGTGCCGCCCCCGCCGGAGGGGACCGTGACGTCGGCGCACTCCGTGGGCCCGCACCCGCCCGGCCCGACGGCGCAGCGCACCCGGGCGCGTCGGCCCGCCCCCCAGCGGGGCCTCCTCTCCCGACCCGCGCTCTGGGTCGGGGCCGCCGTGCTGGTCGTCGCGATCACCGGCAGCGCCGCTGCCCTCTCGGGGCAGGGCGACGATCCGCCACCGTCGGCCGTGGTCGCCAGGCCCTCGACCGCCCCGGTCCCGGTCGAGGACCCGCCCGAGGACAGCACCCCGGACTACATCGAGGTCGCGAACTCGGCCGTCCTCGAGCTCGAGTCCCTCGACATCGCGACCGTGACGGCGGCCGCGCCGTCGCAGAGCGCCCTCGCGACGGTCGCGCTCCTCGTGGTCGGCGAGCCGAACCCTGTCACGGGGTACTCGTCCGACGCGTTCGGCAAGCGCTTCGCGGACACCGACGGCAACGGGTGCGACACACGCAACGACGCGCTCGGGCGTGCCCTGTCCGGCGTCTCCTTCAAGCCCGGGACACGAGACTGCGTGGTCCTGACGGGGCTCCTCGCCGACCCGTACAGCGGCAAGGACGTCGCGTTCGAGCGTGGCCCGATGTCGTCGGGCGCCGTCCAGGTGGACCATGTCGTGCCGTTGACCGACGCCTGGCGCCACGGCGCGCAGTCCTGGGACGCGTCGCGCCGCGAGGCGCTCGCCAACGACCCGCTCAACCTCCTCGTGGTGGCCGGCACCCTCAACCAGCAGAAGGGCGACGGCAGCGCCTCGGCCTGGCTGCCGCCCGACGAGTCGTTCCGCTGCGCGTACGTCGCCCGCCAGGTCGCGGTGAAGTACACGTACGGCCTGCGGGTCTCGGCCACCGAGCAGGCGGCCATGGTCGCAGTCCTGGCGACGTGCCCCGCCGAACCGCTCCCCGCCGGGTCCACGCTCCCTCCGCCCCGCGACCCCGTCCTCCCCGAGCCGGTCAAGCCCAAGCCCAAGCCGAACCCGACGCCCGAGGCGCCGCCGGTCGCGGCCGAGCCGGCGCCGAGCGATCCCGCCCCCACCCCCGCGCCCGCGCCCTCTGCGACGACCCCGACGCCCAAGCCCGTCCCGGAGAACTGCAAGGTCAAGGGGCTGTACCTCCGCTCGACCGACGGCGCCACGAACGTCTACTACGTGCGTGGCGAGGAGTGGAACTTCAAGGACGTCGTCGCCGACGTGTGCTTCGACAGCCGCAAGGAGGCGGAGGCCGCGGGGTTCAAGCGGGCCTGGTGGTGACGCGCGCACGCTGCCCCTCGTGACCACGAACCGCCGCGGCGTCCCGGACCGGGAGCCGGAGGCTGAGAGACTGTGCCCGTGGACCCAGCTGACGCCCCGACGACGCGCGCCGAGTTCGAGCCGTGGTTCGTCGACCGCTTCGCCGGCTACTGGTCGAGCCAGGGGTTGTCGCGCATCGAAGGGCGCATCGTGGGCCACCTGCTGATCAGCGACGCCCCCGGAGTCACTGCCGACGAGCTCATGGAGGCGACGGGTGCGAGCCGCGGTTCGGTGTCGACGTACACGCGACGGCTCGTCGAGATCGGGTTCGTCCGCAGCTTCCGGCGGCCGGGTGACAGGACGCACTACTTCGTGATGGACGCCGACGTGTGGGGCGGGTTCCTCGACAACGAGCACGCCTACCTGGAGAAGCAGCGCGAGCTCTCGGACGTCGCGCTGTCCTTCACCAGCCCTGGCGGCCCAGCGCACGTCCGGCTGCGCAACATGCACGACTACATGGTGTGGCTGCTCGGCTTCTACGGCACGCTGCGCGAGGAGTGGAACCGGTACAAGGCCGCCCGTGACGCCACGCCGGGGGCCGCGCCCGGCCCCACGGAAGCCCCCGCCCCGGACTGACCTCAGGCTCGAGCAGCGCGTGCCTCGCGCGTGAGCGGGACGACCATGGGGGCCCCGCTCTGCGGGTCGGTCACGACGTCGCACGCGAGCCCGAACACGTCCTCGACCAGCCCGGCCGTCATGACCTCTCGCGGGTCGCCCTGGGCGACGACGGCACCGTCCTTCATGACGACGAGGTGGGTCGCGTAGCGCGCGGCCTGGTTGAGGTCGTGCAGCACCGCCACGACGGTCTTGCCCGCAGCCTGCAGGTCCTGGCACAGCTCGAGGATCTCGATCTGGTGGGCCAGGTCCAGGAACGTCGTCGGCTCGTCGAGGAGCACGTGGTCGGTGTCCTGCGCGAGCACCATCGCGAGCCACACCCGTTGACGCTGGCCCCCGGAGAGGTCCGCGACAGGTCGGTCGGCCAGGGCGGTGACCCCGGTCGTCCCGAGCGCCCGTGCGACCACACGCTCGTCGTCCGGGTGCCACTGTCGCAGGAGCGAGTGGTACGGGTAGCGACCGCGGGCCACGAGGTCGCGGACACGCAGCGAGTCGGGGGCGACGGGGCTCTGGGGCAGGAGGGCGAGACGGCGGGCGAGCTCCTTGCTGCGATAGCCGCGCAGGTCACGTCCGGCCAGGGTCGCGCTGCCCTCCCGAGGCACGAGGGTCCGGGAGAGAGCCTTGAGGAGCGTCGACTTGCCGCACCCGTTGGGCCCGATCACGGCCGTGAGCTCGCCGTCGGGCACGACGAGGTCGAGCCCCTCGACGACGACGCGCCCGTCGTACGCGAGCGTGAGACCGTGGGCGGCCAGGCCGCCCGCGGCGGGCCGCCCCTCCACGGGAGCGGCGGGCCCGAGAGGCCGAGACGTGGTGGTGCGGTCTGCCATCAGATCCGACCCTTCTTCCGTTCGTGGATCAGGAGGTAGCCGAGGTACGCGCCGCCGATCGCGCCGGTCAAGACCCCCACGGGCAGGCCGTCGGCCCACGGTGCCTGCTGGACCACGAGGTCCGCGACGACCATGACCAGGGCTCCCGTCAGGGCGCTCGAGACGGTCCCCGCGCTCGACGAACCCGTCAGTCGGCGGGCGATCTGCGGGGCCGTGAGCGCCACGAACGCGATGGGCCCGGCGACACACACGGCTCCGGCCGCGGCGACCACGGAGACGACGACGGCTCCCACCCGCGTCGCCCGGGTCCGGGCTCCGAGGGAGTCGGCGAGCTCGTCACCCATCTCGACGAGGCGCAGGCGCGGGGCCAGGACCAGGCCGAGCGGGACGACCACGGCGAGCACGAGCCCGATCGTGCGGGCGTGCTCCCAGGAGACGGCCGCGATCGACCCGGTGAGGTAGGCCGTGAGCTGCATGCCGTGGTCGCGCAGCACGGTCGAGACGACGTACTGGGTCACGGCCCCGGCCATCGCGGCGATGCCGATACCGGCGATGACGAGGCGGCTGGGTGAGGCGAACCCTCGTCCGGTCGAGAGGTACACGAGGGCCATGGCGAGCCCCGCCCCGCCCATGGCCCCCACGGGGACGGGGACGACGCCGGGCCACAGCAGGCTCGTGAGCACGACGCCCGCACCGGCCCCGGCCCCCAGACCGATCACGTCGGGACTCCCGAGCGGGTTGCGCGTGACGGTCTGGAAGAGCGTCCCGGAGATCCCGAGCGCAGCCCCCGACCCGATCGCGACGACGAGCCGCGGTCCGCGCAGCCGGTCCAGCACGAAGCCCGTCTTGCCTCCGGGGTTCTCCAGCAGAGCCCCCGGGAGCTCGGCCAGGGGGATGCCGAGGCGCCCCATGGTGAGGGTCGCGACAGCGGTCGCGACGACGGCGGCCACGAGCACCAGGCTCCATGCCGTCGCACGCACGTTCACCGGGAGCGCCACCCAGCGTCCGACGCGGAGCAGCGGACGAGTCTGTACGGCCGGTCGTCCGGGCATCCGTGCCGGTGCGGTACGCCGCACGGACAGCCGCGGACCGTCGGGCGGGCGGGAGGCCACGGGTGCGCTCACGTGCCGGCCCGCATCCTGCGTACGGCCAGCAGGAGGAACGGGGCGCCGACGAACGCCGTGACGACGCCGACGGCGATCTCCTGGGGGCGAGCGACGACGCGCCCCACGACATCGGCCGCGACGAGCAGCACGCCGCCGAGCACGAGCGAGTACGGCAGGGTCCAGCGGTGGTCGCTGCCGACCAGGCTCCGCACGACGTGCGGCACCGCGAGACCCACGAACGCCACGGGGCCCACCGCAGCGGTCGCCGCCGAGGCGAGCACGGTCGCGGCCCCGATCCCGACGGCACGGACCCGGCCCGTCCGGGTGCCCAGCGCGACCGCGGTGCTCTCGCCGAGCGCGAGCGAGTTGAGGCCCGGGGCGAGCGCCACCGCGACGACCGTGCCGACGGCGACGAACGGGAGGATCTCGACGACGGCGGACAGGTCCCGCCCGGCGAGCGACCCGACGACCCAGTACCGGTAGCCGTCGAAGACCTCGGGCAGCGTGAGAGTCACGGCCTGGATGTAGGCCCCCAGGAACGCCGACACGACGGCACCGGCCAGGACGAGCGGGACGACGCTGCCGCCCGAGCGGTGGCCGCCCACCAGGTAGACGACGAGCACCGCGAGCAGTCCCCCGGGGAGGGCCGTCCAGACGGTCGCCGAGCCCGCCGAGAGCCCCAGGAAGCCGGTCGCGGTCACGATGCTCGCCGCCGCGCCGACGTTGACGCCCAGCAGCCCGGGTTCCCCGAGCGGGTTGCGCGTGATGCCCTGGATGATGACGCCGGCCACCGCGAGGGCCCCACCGACCACGAGGCCGAGGACGGTCCGTGGGATGCGGCTCTCGACGACGGCCTGCAGGTGCACGTCGCCCTGCCCGCGCAGCGCCGTGACGACGTCGGGGACGGACGTGGCCTTGCTGCCCGCGGCAAGGCTCACGAGGAGCACGACGACGAGGAGGACCACGCACCCGACGAGGCCGAGCGCCCGGGCGGGGACCCGTCGTCGGGCGCCACGACGCGTCCGGAGGCCCGCCCCGCGGGGTGCGGCCTCCGGACGTGCGGGAGCTGTCGTGCTACTGGGCACTCTTCGCGATGGCCGCGTCGATCATGGGCACGTAGCGGTCGAGGGCCCACGGGACGGTCAGCGGGTTGATGATCGACGAACCCGTGACGAACGGCTGGTCGGAGCTCGTGACGAGGGCGCCCTTGGCGATCGCGGGGATCGCGGCGTACAGCGGCTGCGCCTCGATCTCCTGACGCGTCTGCTCGTCGGAGTAGAAGGTGAAGAGGAGGTCGCTGCCCGCGAGCTTGTCCGCGTTCTCCAGGCCGATCAGGGCCGAGTCGGTGCCCTCGGTCTCGTCGAAGGTCTCGGCGACGGGGTCGACCGTCAGACCGAGGCCGCGGACCATGGCGACCCGCTGCTCGTCCGGCAGGAACACGCCCAGGGAGCCCGGGCCGGTCGTGTAGACGTAGGAGAACGTGACGTCGGCGTACTCGGGGTGCGCCTCCTTCGAGTCGGCGAACTGGTCCTCGATCCCGTCGATGAGCTCCTGCGCGGCGTCGGGCTGCCCGAGGGCCGTGGCGATCGTCTCGATCTGCTCGTCCCAGTTGATGCTCCACGGCAGGTCCGGGTAGGCGACCGTGGGCGCGATGTCCGTGAGGATGTCGAACTGGTCCTGCGTGATCCCGGACCAGGGGGCCAGGATGAGGTCCGGCTCGAGCTCGAGGATCGCGTCGACGTCGATCTCGGTGCCACCCGTGAACTGGACGGGCAGGCTCTCGCCCTCCGCCTCGAGGGCCTCGTGGATCCACGGGAGGTAGCCCGTGTCGTCGCTGCCCCACGGGTACTCCTCGATCCCGACGGGCGTGACGCCGAGCGCGATCGCGGTCTCGGCCGACCCCATGCCGAGGGTCACGACCCGCTCGGGAGCCTTCTCGATCACGGCCTCGCCCAGGGCGCTGTCGATCGTGACGGGGAAGGAGCCGTCGGCCGCGACCGGGGCCGGCGTCTCGTCGGCGCTCGCACCTGCGTCGGTCGACGAAGCGCAGGCCGTGAGCGCGAGGGCGCCCGCGACCAGTGTCGCGGCGAGCGCCGTGCGGCGGGCGCGCCGGCGGGGAGTTCCGAGCATGAGAGGGCCTTTCGTGGTTCGGCAGAGGACTCGCTCGGGGCTCTCCGAGTCCAGGAGCCCATCCCGAGTGAGTATTGCCTTACCTTACTTCATCTTTCAAACAGATTGAAAGTTGCGTCCAGCGCTCCCCCGGCGGGCTCGCACACGCCCCGGGCCCGCTCGCACGCGTCAGGCGCACGGACGAAGGCCGCCACAGACCCGGAGTCGCCCCGCCCCTCGACGTCGGTCGAGGGACGAGGCGGCTCGGTGCGCTCCGTCCGAGAAGTGACGTCTCAGCGGTCGGCCCAGGCCTCCGGGTAGCCGGGCAGGTCCTCGCCACCGAACTTGGCGTAGTGCAGCGACGGCATGTCCTTGTTGGCCTCGAGGTACTTGTCGAGGTCCTTCTCGGTGATGGGCGACTGCGGGAGGACCCACTCGGCCGGGACCTGCTCGCCGTTCCAGATCATCTGGGCCGCGAGCACGGGCGTACGCCACTGGAACGTCGAGTAGACCGTGCCGAGCGCGGTCATGTCCGTCTCCTGCCACTTGCGCAGGAAGCTCAGCTCGTCCTCGCCCATGAACACGGGGTAGGGCTTGCCGGCGTCCTCGAACGCCTCGACCGCTGCGACGGCGCCGTCACCGGCGTCCA
>NZ_JBHXBO010000064.1:0-19982 GCF_042726775.1 Oerskovia sp. NPDC060287 | reverse complement strand
CTCCCCTGCTCCTGGCCTACGCGCCCGGGACCGTGAACGAGCCCGCGAGCTCGGCGAGCAGTCGCGCCCCGAAGCCCGTGGCGCCCTTGGTCCAGACCGCGTCGTCGGTGTCCGACTTCATGGTGCCCGCGATGTCGAGGTGCGCCCACGACACCTCGCCCGCCCACTCGGCGAGGAAGAGCGCCGCCGTGATGGCCCCCGCGAACTCGCCCCCCAGGTTCTTGATGTCCGCGACGTCCGAGTCGAGCTGGGGCCGGTAGCGGTGCTCGAGCGGGAGGCGCCAGACGCGCTCGTCGGTCGCCGCCGACGCCGACTCGACCTGGGCCGCGAGCGCGTCGTCGTTGCCGAGCAGCGCGGCCCGGGCCGTGCCGAGCGCCGCCAGCGCCGCGCCCGTGAGGGTCGCGATGTCGACGATCGCGTCGACGCCGTCCTCGACCGCGAGCGCGATCGCGTCGGCCATAACCAGGCGGCCCTCGGCGTCGGTGTTGACGACCTCGATCGTGCGGCCGCTGCGCGTCGTGAGGACGTCGCCCAGCTTGGTCGCGCTGCCCGAGGGCATGTTGTCGGTGCACGCGAGGTAGGCCGTGACGGTCGTGCCGACGCCCAGGTCCCGGAGGACCGACAGGGCCGCGAGCGCCGCCCCGGCCCCGGACATGTCCATCTTCATGGCCGCGTGCATCGCGTTCGAGGGCTTGAGGCTGATGCCGCCCGAGTCGTAGGTGATGCCCTTGCCGACGAACGCGAGGTGCCCCTCGCCGCCGCGGTACGTCAGCTTGACGAGACGGGGCTCGACGACGCTGCCCGCGTTGACCCCGAGGATGCCGCCGCACCCCATCGCCTGGAGCGCGGCCTTGTCGAAGACCTCGACCTCGAGGCCGTTCGCGGGCCCCAGACGTACCGCGACGTCGGCCAGGTCGGGGGCCGTGAGGTAGCCCGCCGGGGTGTTCGCGAGGTCGCGCGAGACGAGCGCCGCGCGGGCCAGGACCAGGCCGCGCCGGGCGCCCGCGAGCGCCTCGGCCTCGTCCCCGCCCGTGGCCAGGACGATGCCCGTGACCGGGACCGTCGCGGGCTCGGTGCGGAGCTGGTCGTAGCGGTAGCGCCCCAGCAGGACGCCCTCGACGACCGCGCTCGCGACCTCCGCGAGGTCGAGGTCCTCGGTGCCCGCGAGCGAGACGGTCACCACCGCGTCGCGCGCGACGGCCCGGGCGTGGTGGGCCGAGGCGTCACGGATCGCGGCGGTGTCGAGCCGGCCGGCCGGGCCCGCGCCGACCGCGACCACGTCGGCCCCCGCGGAGGGGCGGGCGAGAGTCTGCCCCGCGCGCCCCGTGAAGCCCCAGCGGGCGAGCTCGTCGCGGTCGGCGCCGATCGCGGCCGGGACGTCGCCGTCCGAGGTCACCAGGATCCCGGTCGTGGCCCCCGCGGGCGCCGCGTTCACGGACACCTCCACGGCGCGGACGGCCGCGTCGGACGGGATCGGGTCGAAGGGTGCGTCACCCATGGCGTGCTCCATCTCTCGGGCCGCGGCCGGTGCCGTGGCTGGTGCGGGTCGTGCGATGCGGTACGGGCCGTGCAGGACGTGCCAGGCGAGCCCTACGGCCGCCAGATCAGGGGGACGAGGAACACCGCGACCAGCAGGTAGACCCCGAGCACGGGCAGGCCGAGCTTCCAGTAGTCACCGAACCGGTAGCCGCCCGGCTCCATGACCATCATGTTGCCCGGGGTGGCGACGGGTGTCAGGAGCGCCGCGGCGGACGCGACCGCGACGCACATGACGAGCGGAACCGGCGAGATCCCGAGCTCGAGCGCGACCGACCCGGCGATCGGGATCATGACCAGGGCCGTGGCCATGTTGCTGATGAGCTGACCGAGCACCGCGCACAGCACGAAGATGCCCAGCAGCAGGAGCGTCAGCCCTCCCCCGCCGACCACGTCGATCAGCGCGGTCGCGACGATCTCCGCGGCGCCCGTCTGCGTGATCGCGGTCGAGAGCGGGATCATGCCCGCCACGAGGATCACGGTCGTGAGCGAGATCGAGCGCTGCGCCTGGCGGGTCGTCACGACCCGCAGCAGGATCATCGCGATCGCGGCCCCCACAGCGGTGACCGCGGCAGGCAGCACGTCCGTCGCGAGCGCGGCCACCATGAGCACGAGCACCACGATGGCCGGCACGGCCCGGCGCCCGAGCGGCGCAGCCTGGCGACGGATCGAGTCCGGGGTGTCGACCACGAGGACGTCGGGGTCGTCGGTGTGGCGGTCGAGCGCGTCCCACGGCCCCTGCAGGAGCACCGCGTCGCCCGCGCGCAGCGTGACCTCGTGGTCGCGCGGGTCGGCCGCCGGACGGTTCTCCCCCTCGTCGCCGGCCGGGTCGAGGACCTCTCCGAGCCGCTTCACGGCCAGGACCACGAGCTCGCCCGAGTCCGTGACCATGCCCGGGAAGACGCGCTCGCCGATCAGGCCCGAGCGCGGGCGCACGATGACCTCGGCGACCCCGTGGTCGCGCGAGACGAGCCCGCAGGTGACGTCCTCGCCGTCGGGCCCGCTCGGGGCGACCAGGCCGCCCACGGCCGCGAACTCGTCGATCCCCGCACGGCCCCCACGCACCACGAGCTGACCGCCCGCCACGACCTCCGGCACGGGTCGCCCCGACCGGTCCTGCACCGCGACCGCGTGCACCGACCGGTCCCCCGTGTCGATCGCGTCGGCCGCGACCCCGACGAGGGGCGAGCCCGCGGGCACCGCGAGGCGCGCGATGCTGCCGGCCGGCGCGTAGTCGCGCAGCAGGTCCGCGGGCAGGCCCGTCAGGTCGCGCGAGAGCGAGCGCGCGCTGCGGTGCGGCAGCAGGCGCGGACCCCACAGCACGCAGACCAGGATCGTCCCCGCGAGCAGCGGGACGCCCACGAGCGCGAACTCGAAGAACCCCAGGCCCGTGCCCGTCTCCTCGAGGGCCGTCGCCGAGACGATCACGTTGACGGGCGTGCCCGTCAGCATGAGGAGCGAGCCGGCGTGGGCACCGAACGCGAGGGGCATGAGGAGCTGCGACGGCGAACGGCCGAGCCGCGTCGAGAGGACCACGACCATGGGGAACAGGGCTGCGACCGCACCGTTGGGTGTGACGAGCGCGGACAGCACCGCCGAGAGCACGAGCATGAACACCATGAGCCGCGCGGGGCTCGTCCCCGCCCGGTCGATCAGCTGCTGGCCCGCCCACGCCGTGATGCCCGCGGCGTCGAGCGCCTCGGCGACCACGAAGAGCGCCGCGATGAGGATCACGGTCGGGGTCCCGAACCCCGCGAGGGACTCCTCGACCGTCAGGACGCCCGTGAGGTAGAGCGAGAGGGCGACCGCGAGCGCCACGACGCCGACCGGCAGGCGGTTCCACACGAAGAGGACCACCGCTGCGCCCAGGACGGTCAGCGTGATCGCGGCGTCGCTCATGCGGCTGACAGTAGTGGACCCCTGGCGGGCCTTCGTGGCGGACATCCCGTCACCGCGGGTGAGTCCTCCGGTCACCCTCGGCGGGCCGGACCGTCACCCTCGGCGGGCCGGACCGTCACCCTCCGTGTCCACCGACCGGTGGACCCCGCGTCCCCCCGACCGGTCGTCGCGGCGAGCACCTCTCCCACGCCAGGCTGGAGCCATGACCACAGACAGGACTCCTCCCCGAGCAGGTACGAGCGCCCCGGCCATCGAGGTCCGCGGGCTCACCAAGCGCTACACGCAGGGCAGCGGCGCAGGCAGCACCGTGAAGCAGGCGGTCGACGGCCTGGACCTCACGGTCGAGCGCGGCGAGATCTTCGCCGTCCTCGGCCCCAACGGCGCGGGCAAGACCACGACGGTCGAGATCCTCGAGGGTTTCCGCAAGCGAGACGGCGGGCAGGTCGAGGTCCTCGGCGAGGACCCCGCGCTCGCGGGGCGCGCGTGGCGCAGCCGGATCGGCGTCGTCCTCCAGGACTCGCGCGACCAGGCCGAGCTCACGGTGCGAGAGCTCGTGCGCCACTTCGCGACGTTCTACCCGGCCCCGCGCGACCCCGAGGAGGTGATCACCGCCGTCGGGCTGCAGGAGAAGGCGTCGACGCGCGCCCGCCAGCTCTCGGGCGGACAGCGGCGCCGCCTCGACGTCGCGCTCGGGATCGTGGGCGACCCCGAGCTGCTGTTCCTCGACGAACCCACGACCGGGTTCGACCCGCAGGCCCGCCGCAGCTTCTGGGACCTCGTGCTGGCCCTGCGTGAGGGGGGCACCACGATCCTCCTGACGACCCACTACCTCGACGAGGCGGCGCACCTGGCCGACCGTGCCGCCGTCGTGCGCGACGGGAAGGTCGTCGCCCTCGGGGCGCCGGCCGACCTGGGCGGGCCGGGTGCGCTGCGCCCCGTGGTGCAGTGGGTGTCCGACGGCGTCACGCACGTCGAGCGCACCGACCACCCGACCGCGCTGGTCACCTCGCTCGCGGCGCGCCTGGCCGGGCCCGACGGCGAGGTTACCGGCCTGCGCGTGCTCCAGCCGAGCCTCGAGGACGTGTACCTCGAGCTCATCGGGGCCGTGCCGACGGTGCCGACCGCAGACCCGTTCGCCCCCTCGTCACCTGCAGGGCCGCCCGGACTCCCGCCGACCTCACCGAAGACCTCTGCCGTCCCGTCCGCACCCGTCACCGAGGAGGCCTCCCGATGAGCGCCCAGACCGCCCCCACCCGCGTGCCCCACGACGGGCGCGCGCTGCCCGGCACCCTCCGCACAGGGCTCCGGCGGACCTGGGTCGAGATGGTCTCGTTCCTGCGCGAGCGCGACGCGGTCGTCTTCATCCTGGCCTACCCGCTCATCATGATGGCGATCTTCGCGACCGTGTTCGGTCAGGAGGACCAGGGCAACGCGGCGGGATCCGTGCCGTTCACGCAGTACTTCCTGCCCGGCATGGTCGCCACGGGCGTCATGCTCACGAGCTTCCAGAACCTCGCGATCTCGATCGCGGTCGAGCGCGACGACGGCACGCTCAAGCGCCTGCGCGCGACCCCGCTGCCGGCGACGTCGTACTTCCTGGGGAAGATCGGGCAGGTCCTGATCGCCGTGACCGTGCAGACCGCCGCGCTGCTGCTGCTCGCCGCGACCGTGTTCGACGTGCCGATGCCCTCGACGGCCTCGGCCTGGTGGACCTTCACCTGGGTGTTCGTGCTCGGCACCGCGACGGGCTCGGTGCTGGGTGTCGCGTTCTCCTCGGTCCCCCGGTCGGGGAAGTCCGCGAGCGCCGTCGTGACCCCCGTGGTGCTGGTCCTGCAGTTCATCTCGGGCGTGTTCTTCGCGTTCTTCGCGCTGCCGTCGTGGATGCAGCAGGTCGCGTCGGTCTTCCCGCTGAAGTGGCTCGCGCAGGGCATGCGCTCGGTGTTCCTGCCCGCCGAGGCCGAGGCGCTCGAGGTGGGCGGGTCGTGGCAGCACGGCGCGACCGCTGCTGTACTGGTCGCATGGCTCGTGGTGGGACTCGTGGTAGGCGTGCGGACGTTCCGGTGGCGTCGTCGTGACGACGGCTGACGGCGACGCCCCCGACGCGGCCGGGCCGGCGCAGGCCGCCCAGGCCGCCCAGGCCGCCCAGATCGATGGCACGTGGGAGCGCGACGTGCGCTGGTGGGACGTGGCGTTCTACGTCATCGTCGTGCTCAGCGCGCTCGCGCTGCTCACCGCCGACGTCCGCGGCACGGCGCTCGTCGTCTCGCTCGCGGCCGTCGGGGTCATCCTCGTCGGGTACGTCGGGTGGGGGCGGCGCGCCGCGCGGACGCGCAACCAGGTCGCCGCGCACGTCTACCTCGTCGTGGCGATCGCGTGCACGCTCGTGGTCGTGGGGCAGGACGCGCTGGGCACGCTCCTGCTGTTCGCGGTGTTCACGCAGATCTGGATGCTCTCGGAGCACCTGTGGACGCAGGTCGTGCTGTGCGTCGTGCTCGCGGCGGGCACCGCGCTCGCGCTCGCGTTCGACCCGTCCACGGGCCGGGTCGGAGCGGCGGACCTCGCGAGCACGGCACCGCAGATGGGCGTCGCGCTGGCGTTCGCGCTCAGCCTCGGGCTGTGGACGGCGCACACCATGCGACAGGCCGAGCGCCACGCACGGCTCGTCGACGAGCTGCGAGCGACCCAGGCCGAGCTCGCGCGCTCGCACCACGAGGCGGGCGTGCTCGCGGAGCGCGAGCGCGTCGCCCAGGAGATCCACGACACCCTGGCTCAGGGGTTCACGAGCGTAGTGATGCTCGCGCAGGCCGCGAGCGCCGACCTCGACCGGTCGGCCCCCGACGCGGCCCGCGAGCGGCTCGCGCTCGTCGAGTCGACCGCGCGCGACAACCTCGCCGAGGCGCGGGCCCTGGTCGCCGCGGCCGCGCCCGCCCCGCTCCAGGTGGGCACGCTCGGTCAGGCGCTGCGCCGGCTCGCCGACCGCTTCACGGACGAGACGGGCACGCAGATCGACCTCGTGGTCGCGGACGTGCTCGGGCTCTCGAGCGCCGAGGAGGTCGTGCTGCTGCGGTCCGCCCAGGAGGCCCTGGCCAACGTGCGCCGCCACGCGGCGGCGAGCGCCGTCGTCGTCTCCCTGGGGCCGGGTCTCCCTGCGGGCGACGGGTCCCCGGGCGCCGACCACGGGCCCGACGACGTCACGGTCGTCCTGGAGGTCGTCGACGACGGTCGCGGGCTGGGCCCGGGCGTCGTGGAAGGGTTCGGTCTGCGCGGGATGCGCGAGCGCGTCGCGGCGAGCGGCGGCGCGGTCACGGTGCACGGCACACCAGGGGGCGGGACGAGCGTGCGCGTCGAGCTGCCCGTGCCCGGCCCTCCCGCTCCCACGCCCACTTCCCCTGCCGCCACTGCTGCCCCTCGGAGCGCCTCGTGACCACTTCCCCGTCCGCCCACTCCGCCCAGGTGCGCGTCCTCGTGGTCGACGACCACCCCGTGGTGCGCTCGGGCCTCGTCGGGATGCTCACTGCCGAGCCCGACCTGGTGGTGGTCGGCGAGGCGGGCGACGGGCACGAGGGCGTGCGGCTCGCGCGCGAGCTGCGCCCCGACGTCGTGCTCATGGACCTGCGCATGCCAGTGCTCGACGGCGTGGGCGCGACCAGCGAGATCCTCGCCGGACCCCGCTCCCCCGGTGAGGCGCGGCCCGCGCGGCCCCGCGTCGTCGTGCTCACGACGTACGAGACCGACACAGACATCCTGCGTGCGGTCGAGGCGGGTGCGACGGGCTACCTGCTCAAGGACACACCGCGGGACGTGCTCGTCGCGGGCATCCGGGCCGCGGCGCGCGGCGAGACGGTCCTGGCCCCCACGGTCGCGACCCGGCTCGTGACGTCGGTCCGGGGCGCGGGCGAACGGCTCACGCCCCGCGAGTCGCAGGTCCTCGCGCTGGTCGCGCGTGGGCTGAGCAACCCGGCGATCGGGCGTGAGCTGTTCATCTCCGAGGCGACCGTCAAGACGCACCTGCTGCGTGCGTTCGCCAAGCTCGGGGTCGACGACCGCACGCGCGCCGTGACCGTCGCGATCGAGCGCGGGATCCTGCCCGGCGCGTGAGGTCGCCCCCGATCTCACCCGGCCGGGGAACCGACCTCCCCGTGCGGGGGACCTGCTGATGGAAGACTGCCCCTGTGCGTGATCTGGCGAAGCTCCCCAAGGCCCACCTCCACCTGCACTTCACCGGGTCCATGCGGCCCGAGACGCTGCGGGACCTCGCCGCGCAGTACGGGGTGAGGCTCCCGTCCGCGCTGCTCGACGGCGACCCGCTGCGCCTGCCCGCGACCGAGCGCGGCTGGTTCCGCTTCCAGCGCCTGTACGACGCCGCGCGCGCGTGCGTGCGCTCCGAGGCGGACATGCGCCGGATCGTGCACGAGGCCGCCGAGGACGACGCGGCCGAGGGGTCGGGGCGACTGGAGATCCAGGTCGACCCCACGTCGTACGCGCCCTTCGTGGGCGGCATCTCGCCCGCGGTCGAGATCGTGCTCGACGCGGCCCGCGAGGCGAGCGCCGCGACGGGGACCGAGGTGGGCGTGATCGTCGCCGCGTCGCGCATGCGGCACCCGCTCGACGCGCGCACGCTCGCGCGCCTCGCGGCGCAGTACGTGGGTGACGGGCCGGGAGAGGTCCTGGGCTTCGGGCTGAGCAACGACGAGCGGCGCGGGGACACCGCGGCCTTCGCGCCCGCGTTCGCGATCGCGCGCCGCGCGGGGCTCGCCCTGGTCCCGCACGGCGGCGAGCTCCTCGGGCCGGACCACGTGAGCGAGGTCCTGACGGACCTGGACCCGGACCGGCTCGGCCACGGGGTCCGGTCGGTCGAGGACCCGCGGGTCCTCGAGCAGGTCGTCGAGCGGGGCGTCGCGCTCGAGGTCTGCCCGGCCTCGAACGTGTCGCTCGGGGTGTACGACGACGGCGCGCAGGTCCCGCTCGGGGCGCTCGTCGACGCGGGTGCGCAGGTCGCGCTCGGGGCCGACGACCCGCTGCTCTTCGGTTCGCGGCTCGTGGCGCAGTACGAGTCGGCGCGGACCGAGCACGGGTTCTCCGACGAGGAGCTGGCCGATCTCGCGCGCTCCTCGATCCGGGCGAGCCGGGCGAGCCGTTCGACCACGGCGCGGCTGCTCGCGGGAGTCGACGCGTGGATCGCCGAGGCTCCGCCCACGGGCGAGGCACCCCGTGGGTGACGCGCCCTCTCATGCCCCTCTCATCAGGGCACGGGACACTCGCGCCATGCGACGGACGACGACGTGGGTGGGCGCCCTGGTGCTCGGCTTCCTCGGCGTCGGCACGGCCGCCGTGGCACTCGTCTCCGCGAGCCCTCCGGACCGCGACCTGGGGAACCAGGTCGTCCTGAGCCCGGCCCCGGTCGAGACCGTGACCCCCACGCCCGTCCCGGCCCCGGTCGAGCCCGTCGAGGAGGAACCGGTCGAGCCCGTCGAGCCGGTCGAGAAGCCGGGCGACGGGTCCCTCGTACCCGTCCAGCCCGCGCCGCCCCGGAGCGGGAGCACCGTCGACAGCGGCACCGGCACGGCGCCTTCGACCGGCGAGCTGCCGTACGACGACGGCATGTACCACCCCGGCGACGAGTACGACGACGGCATGTACCGGCCCTCGGACGAGTACGACGACGGCATGTGGACTCCCGACACGGGGAACGGATGATGTCCGCCCCCCTCGATCCCGCCGCGCCCCACCGTCCCCGGACCACCGCGCGGCTGCTGACCGTCCGCGTCCGCATCCTCGGCGCGGTCCTCGCCCTCGCGGCCCTGGGGCTGATCATCGCGGGCGGCGTCGCGTTCACGTCCCAGCGCCGGCACGTCGACGACCGGATGGCCCTGTCCCTCACGCGCTCGCTCGAGGAGTTCGAGGCCCTCGCCCAGGACGGCGTCAACCCCTCCACGGGCGAGCGGTTCACGTCGTCGGACGACCTGGTGAACTTCGCGATGCGACAGACCGTGCCCGCCCCGCACGAGGGCATGGTGGGCTTCCGCGCCGGACGCGCCCAGTGGATCGCGGCGTCGCCCGTGCCGCTCCGGCTCGAGGACGACGAGGCGCTCATGGACGCCCTCGAGCCCCTGACCACGGGGGGCCGGGTCGTCCTGCGCGAGATCTCGACGCCCACCACCAGCTACCGGGCGCTGGTCGTGCCCGTGACGGACGGCAAAGAGCCCTCCGCCCTCGTCCTGGCGTACGACCGGGACGCCGAGCACGCCGAGTTCGACCAGGTGTTCCGGACGTACGCGATCATCGCGGTGGTCTCGCTCCTGCTCATCGGCGCGGTCGGCTGGGTCGTCGCGGGTCGCCTGCTGCGTCCGGTACGCCTGCTCGGCCAGACCGCTCGTCGGATCAGCGACACCCGCACGTCCGAGCGCATCCCGGTCACGGGGAACGACGACGTCTCCGAGCTCACCCAGGCCTTCAACGAGATGCTCGACCGTCTCGCCGCCGCGTCCGACGCCGAGCACCAGCTCCTCGACGACGTAGGGCACGAGCTGCGGACCCCGCTGACGATCGTCCGCGGGCACCTCGAGCTCATGGACCCGCACGACCCCGAGGACTCGGCGGCCACGCGCAGCCTCGCGCTCGACGAGCTCGACCGCATGCACCGGCTCGTCGACGACCTCATGACCCTCGCGACCGCCGGGAGCCCGGACTTCGTCCGCCTCGAGGAGACCGACCTGGGGCGCCTGACCGACGACATCCTCGACAAGGCCCGTCTCCTGGGCGACCGCAGGTGGAAGATCGACGCGCGGACGGGGGCCACGGCGCTCGTCGACGAGCAGCGCCTGACCCAGGCGTGGCTCCAGCTCGCCTCGAACGCCGTGAAGTTCTCCGCACCGGGATCGAAGATCACCCTGGGCTCCGCGGTGCGCGACGGCCGGATCCGGCTCTGGGTCCGGGACGAGGGCATCGGCGTCTCGCCCGACCAGCTCGAACGCATCTTCGTGCGCTTCGCCCAGGCCGAGCGCGACCCTGCGTTCCGCGACGGCGCGGGCCTGGGCCTGGCGATCGTCAGCGCGATCGCGGGCGGGCACGACGGACGGGTCGAGGTCACCTCGACCCGAGGATTCGGTTCCACGTTCACTCTCGACCTCCCGCTCGAACCCGGCCAGGCTCCCCCCGTCCCGGGGCCGGACCACGACCACCGGTCCTCCTCCCCGTCACCCGCCGGGACGGGGCCGGGCAGGGCGGACCACGACCTCTTGACTCCCCTGACCGTGGAGATCCCCGTGGTCGTCCCGGCGCACCTGGGTGAAAGGACATCGCTGTGAGCCAGATCCTCGTCGTCGAGGACGAGACACGGATCTCGTCGTTCGTGTCCAAGGGGCTGCGCGCGGCCGGGTACGCGAGCACGGCCGTGACCACAGGTCGAGAGGGCTACGACCTGGCGCAGACGGGCGACCACGACCTGATGATCCTCGACCTCGGTCTGCCGGACCAGGACGGATTCACGGTCCTGCGGCGGCTCCGCGCGGCGCGCAACACGATCCCCGTCATCATCCTCACGGCCCGGTCCTCGGTCACCGACACGGTCGCGGGCCTCGAGGGCGGGGCGGACGACTACATGGTCAAGCCGTTCCGCTTCGAGGAGCTGCTGGCACGCATCCGCCTGCGCCTGCGGACCGAGCCCGCAGGCGAGGTCACGGTGCTCTCGCACGGCTCGCTCAGCCTCGACCTGCGCACGCGTCGCGCCCGCACCGCGGACCGGGAGGTCGACCTCTCGGCCCGGGAGTTCGCCCTCGCGGAGACGTTCCTGCGCAACCCGGGCCAGGTCCTGAGCCGGGAGCAGCTGCTCTCGCGGGTATGGGGGTACGACTTCGACCCCGGCTCCAACGTCGTGGACGTCTACGTCCGCTACCTGCGCAACAAGCTGGGTCCCGAGCGGGTGGTCACGGTGCGCGGCATGGGCTACCGGTTGGCGGACCCGGCGGCCTGACCCGTCCACGGCGGGCGCGGGTCCGTGTCCCGTCTCTCAGCCGAGGGGCAGCCTGTCCTCGGCCCCTGCGAGGAGCTCCTCCGCGACGGCGAGCCAGGCCTCGGCGAGGCGGTCGCGCGGCGCACCCGGCAGCAACGAGAGGACGACGCCGGCGGTGCGCGCGCGCAGCCCGACGGGGTCCGCGCTCTCGCCGAACGCCGCGAGGCAGCGGTCCACGAGCCCCTGGACCCCGGGGTACACCTGGGGTGCGAGGGTCTCGAGGACCGCGAGGTGCCCGGTCATGCACGCGAGGTCGTCCACGCGGTGACCCGGGCCAAGTGTGTCGACGTCGAGCACAGCGGCCACCCGGCGGCAGCCCGCGCCACCGACGAGGAGGACGTTGGCCTCGTAGAAGTCGCCGTGCGTCGGGACCACGGGACCGGGGTCCCGCGTCTCGACGATGCGACGCACGCCTCGTTCGAGGGCTTCGATCCGCGGGGCGAGAGCCGGCAGACGCCCGACGGCGGAGCGTGCGTAGTGCGCGGACCGCTCGGCCCAGGCGGGGCGGCGCTCGAGCAGGACGGCGTCCGGGGGCAGGGCGTCGAGCGCCCGGACCAGCTCGTGCGGGTCGACCGCGAGCGCCTGCTCGTGCCGGGGGGTCGAGGCCACGGCGGAAGCCATGGTCTCCTCAGGGCGCGCACCGAGGACGAGGATGCCCTCGCCGAGCGAGGCCAGGACCCTGGGGGCTGCGAGCGGCGCCGTCAGGCTGTAGCCCTGCGGTGCGGCCTCGGCGACCAGGAAGAGGTCGTGGCGCAGCCGGAGCTCGGCGACCCGGTCCGGGCGGACGACCTTGAGGTAGACGTCTCCCGCGGTCGTCCGCGCACGCAGGACCGCGCGGCGCAGGGGGCGGTAGGCGACCAGGTCCAGCCCCAGGACGAGCGGGGCGTGCGGGTCGATCGAGCGCCACCGGTCGGTCAGCGTCGCGGCGTCGCAGGCCGTCGCGAGCCCCGGCAGGAGGGGGTCGACGGGGTGGCGCCACACGTGGACGGTCCGGTCACCGTCGACCATGCGCAGGATGCCGTGCCGTTCGACGACGTCCGGCGGGAGGTCGGCCGTGGTCGCCACGAGGTACTCGTCGCGACGTCCGGCGGTCCGCGGCCCCCCGGCGCGACCGCGCACGGTGACCTCGTACCCGACGCTCACCTCGGCACCCGGCCGCGCGTGCACCTGGTGCACGCGCCACGAACCGAGCGCGACGTGGTCGACGGCGAGCGCCGCCTCCAGGAGGTCCCCGGCCCGGGGGCCGGTGAGCAGCTGCGCAGCGGTGTCCATGAGAGCGACCCAAGCGGTCCGACGTGATGCGGGGATGAGGGGCGCGTGAGAGACCTCTCACGCGGTCGTTGACACCGGACGTTGTGGATGTCATTGTATCGACATGATGACACAAAGCCACGGAGGCGGTCTGCTCACACCCCTCGAGGACCTCGCCCGGCCGGTGGTCCAGGTGCCTGCACCCAGGCCCGTCGCACACCTGGGCGCCTGAGATCGCCGGGACCGAGCGGCCCTCCGCCTCCGGGCTGCAGCTCGAGATCGACCCCGCGTCGGGTGTACCTCCCTACGAACAGATCCGCTCGCAGGTCGTCGCGCACATCGCCGCGGAGCGCCTCGTGGTCGGCGACCGGCTACCGACCATCCGGGCCCTCGCGACAGACCTGGGCCTCGCCGCCGGGACCGTGGCGCGCGCCTACCGCGAGCTCGAGTCGGCCGGCATCACCACGACGCGCCGTCGCGCGGGCACGGTCGTCGCCGACGGGGTGGCCCCCACCGATGTCGTCGCCCGGCAGGCCGCACGCGCCTTCGTCGCTGCGGTGCGCGAGGCGGGGCTCGACGACGACGCGATCGTCGACCTCGTGCGAGGCGAGCTCCTGCGCCGGCACGAAGCCTGAGGCCTGAGGCCTGAGGCAGGACGCTTCACAACGATTGCGCATCCCCCGGGTCGGCGATGCGGACCCTGCGCGCGCGGCGTGAGAACGTGGTCGTGCCAGTTCTCCGGCAGGACGCCGGGCATCGAGGGGGATCACGCATGTCGAAGGAACGATCGATGAGGACGAGATGGACGGCCGCGACGGCCGCCCTCGTCGCGCTGCTGCTCGTCGGAGGGTGCGACGTCCTGAGCCCCGGCGACGGCGGGACCTCGGCCCCGCCCGCCTCGACCTCGTCGCCCTCTCCTTCCGAGACACCGACGCCCACGCCCACTCCGACGCCCAGCGAGACCCCGGCCCCTGCGCCGGAGACACCCGCTCCCGTCGAACCGGCCCCTCCCGTCGAGACGCCCGCTCCCCCGGCAGCCGAGCCCGCGCCCGTCACGCCGGCCCCCGACCCCGCGACCGAGGAGCTCGTGCGCGGGAGCACGGGAGAACGGGTCGTCGCCCTCCAGCAACGGCTTGCCGACCTCGGCTACCTCGGAGCGAGCCCCGACGGCACGTACGGTCCGGGCACGCAGCAAGCCGTCTGGGCGCTCCAGAAGGCCGCAGGCATCAGCCGCGACGGCCGGGTGGGTCCCAAGACCCAGGCCGCACTGGACCAGGGCGTGCGGCCCACGCCCCAGAGCTCGTCGGGCCACGTGATCGAGATCGACATCGCCCGTCAGCTCGTCCTGGCCGTCGACGACGGGCGGGTCACCGCGATCATCAACGCCTCGTCCGGCAACGGCGAGCGCTACGAGGCCAAGGGCCGCACGTACTACGCCCGGACCCCCGCCGGGACGTTCCAGGTGGGGCGCCAGGTCGACGGGAGCTACGAGTCCTCGCTCGAGCTCGGGAGCATGTGGCGGCCCAAGTTCTTCAACGGCGGGATCGCGGTCCACGGGTCGGGCTCGGTCCCCCCGTCGCCCGCGTCGCACGGGTGCGTGCGGGTCTCCAACGGCGCCATGAACTGGATCTGGGACTCGTGGGGCGCCCCGGCCGGCACGACCGTGATCGTCTACTGAGCAGCACAGCCGCTCGGTCCACGAGGCCGCCGCCCGGTCCACGAGGTAGAGGGCAGGCGTCGAGGTAGAGGGTCAGAGCCCTCTACCTCGCCCCGTACCCTCTACCTCGCCGCTCGGCGAGGGACCTCAGCGCCTCAGAGCGCGACGCCCACCAGCACGGGCTCGGGGACGAGCTCGATCCCGTACGCGTCGAGCACGCCGTCGCGCACGGTGCGCGCGAGCTCGACGATCTCCGCCGCGGTCGCGGCCCCCCGGTTCGTCAGCGCCAGCGTGTGCTTGGTCGAGAGCCGCGCCGCGCTCGACGGGCCGTGCACCCCGAACCCCTTGGTGAAGCCCGCGTGCTCGATGAGCCAGGCCGCCGAGGTCTTGACCAGGGTCGGGTCGATCTCGCCCAGGCTGGGGCCCGTGGTGCGCGACGGGAGCGCCGACCGGACCGGGAAGCGCGGGGCGTCGGCCGGCAGCAGGTCGGCCTGGTCCGCGGCGACGACCGGGTTCGTGAAGAAAGAGCCCGCGCTCCAGCGGTCGTGGTCGGGGGCCGACGGGTCGTCGAGCAGCATGCCCTTGCTCCCGCGCAGCTCGAGCACCGCGGCGCGGACCTCGGCGCTCGGCGCCCGCTCGCCCACCTGGACCCCGAGCCGACGGGCGAGCTCGGGGTAGCCGATCGGTGCCGAGAGCGTCCCGAGCCGCATCTGGAGGTTGACGTCGAGGACGACGAACCGGGGGGACGGGTACCAGATGTCGCCGCCGTCGGGCGACGCGTGCATGGTCCGCTTGAGGAGGGAGGTGCGGTAGCCGAAGTCCAGGTCGACGAGAGGCAGCGTGCGGATGCGCGCCTGCTCGCGGTCCCACACGCGCACCGACGCCACGACCCCCGCGACCTCCTGGCCGTACGCGCCGATGTTCTGCACCGGCGCGGCCCCGACCGTGCCCGGGATGCCTGACAACGCCTCGATCCCGACCCACTCCTGCGCGACGGTCTGCGCGACGAGCTGGTCCCAGTCCTGGCCCGCGGTCGCGGTCAGGCTGCCGCCCCCGCACGTGTCCTCGGCGTCGATCCGGATCTCGGAGCGCACGTCGCGCACGACGACACCGCCGAACCCCTCGTCGCTCACGAGCAGGTTGGAGCCGCCCCCGAGGACGAGGAGCGGCTCGCCCGCGTCGTCGGCCGCGCGCACCGCGTCGATGAGCTCTGCCTCGGTGCTCGCCTCGAGGTACGCGTCGGCAGGGCCGCCGACGCGCAGCGTCGTGAGGTCGGCGAGCGTGGGCTGCTCGAGCACCTCGCCCGGACCGGGCGCGGCACCCTCGGTGACGGCTTCGACGGCGGACACGCGGCGCGAGGAGGGGGCGGTCATGGCTCCAGCCTAGTTCGCCGCCGCCCGACCCCTCTCTCGACGACGCTCCCGCTCCTCGCCCCGGCGACCGTCAGGGGGTCGCGGTGCCCGCGCCGCCTGCCGCGGTGGGCAGCGGCTTGGCCGCGTTGACCACGAGCAGACCGATCACGAGCGGCACCGCGATGACGAGCAGCGCGGGGCGGTAGCCGCCGATGTGCTCGGCCAGGAACCCGATGAGCGGCGGGCCGACGAAGAACGCCGAGTACCCGACGGTCGACACGACGCTGACCCGGACCGCGGCGTGCGCGGGGTCGTCCGAGGCCGCGCTCATCCCGACCGGGAAGCCGAGCGCCGCCCCCATGCCCCACAGCACCACGCCCACGAGCGCGACCCACAGGTTGGGCACGAGCGTGAACACGAGCAGGCCGACGAACGCGAGGCCTGCCGAGATGCGCAGCACGGCCACCCGGCCGAACCGGTCGAGCAGGCCCGTCCCGAGCAGGCGCATGCCCGTCATGGCGGTGAGGAAGATCCCGAGCGCGACGGCGCCCATCGCGTCGGACGTGCCGAACCCGTCGACGACCGCGAGCCCGACCCAGTCGTTCGCCGCGCCCTCGGTCAGGGCGGCGGCCAGGACCACGAGGCCGATGAGCAGCGTGCGCGGTTCCTTCCACGCGGCAAGGGCGCTGCGCGCGCCCTTGCCGTGGACCGCGGTCGCGGGGTCCTCGCCCGCCGCGTCGTCCCGCAGGTCGCCCGACGACGCCGCGAGGGCCTCGTCCGTGACCGCACCTGCGGGGAGGAAGGACCGCACGCACCACAGGACCGCGAGCAGGCTCAGTGCGAGAGCCACCGCGAGGTGCCACTGCACGGGGACCCCTGCGAGCGCGGCCAGTGCGCCGACGCCGGCCCCTGCCATGGTCCCGAACGAGAAGCCCGCGTGGAAGCGGGGCATGATCGCCTTGCCGAGGCGCTGCTCGACCGCCGCGCCCTCGATGTTCATCGCGGCGTCCCAGACCCCGGTGCCGATCCCGAAGAGGAACAGGCCGACCCGTACGACGTCGACCGAGCCCTGGGACACGCCCGTGACGGCCACGACGAGCCCCGCCACGTTGACCGTCGCGAAGATCACGACCGCGCGCGAGGCGCCGACGCGCTGGACGACCATGCCCGAGAGCGGCAGCGCGAGGAGCGAGCCGATCGCGGCGAACAGCAGCAGGAAGCCCATGCTGCCCTCGGAGAGCCCGAGCGCGTCCCGGACCGCGGGCAGGCGCGAGGCCCAGCTCGCGAAGTTGAAGCCGTTGAGGAAGAACACCGCGAACACGGCCCAGGTGGCTGCCTGGACGACGCGGGCGGCGCTCGCTGCGCGCTGCTCCCCGGAGCGGGGGGCGGGCGGGGTGGTCATGCGGGGGTCTCCTCGCGTCGGTGGGAGGTCGAGCCGGTCGGTGCAGGGTCGGTCGCGCCGTGTCGTCGCACACCACGACGGCGGCGCGTGCGCAGGGTCGACGGTACCGCGTGATGAGTTACCACCTGGTCAGGCTTCGCGGTCGCGTCAGGAGCGCCCGCCACGGTGTCCTCGGCGCGCACGTCGCGGTCGCCGTCACCGTCGAGCAGGGCGTCGTCCGTGCCGGTGCCGACCGCTCGGCGACCCGCGGGCGGGACGGGAGCCCCGCCGTTGGGCCCTGCGAGCGGTGCCGGGCGCTCCCCCGCGACGAGCGGCGCGACCTTCTTCGAGAGCAGCACGCTGACGACCATCGCGACCACGATGAGGACGAGCGCGTGACGCGCGCCCATGGCCTCGGCAGCGATGCCCAGCAGCGGCGGGGCCGCGAGCGAGGCCATGGACGAGAACGCCGAGACGACCGAGACACGGCTCGCCGCCTGCATCGGCTCGTCCGAGGCCGCGGCGATGCCGATCGGGACCGCGAGCGCTGCACCCAGGCCCCACGCGACCACGCCCACGCCCGCGAGGGCGAGGTTCGGGGCGAACCCGAACAGGAGGAGGCCACCGATCGAGGCGACCCCCGAGACCCGGAGCACCGCGACGCGACCGTAGCGGTCGATCAGGCGCGTGCCCAGCAGGCGCATGACGGTCATCGCGCCGACGAACGCGCCGAACACGACCGCGCCCACGGCCTCGGTCTGGTCGAACCCGTCGACCACGGCGAGCGAGAGCCAGTCGTTCGCGGACCCCTCGGACAGTGCCGCGGCCATGATGACGAGGCCGATGAGCAGCGTGCGGGGCTCACGCCACGCACCGAGCGCGGCCCCCAGGCGCACGCGGCGCGAACGCGGGTGCAGCGCTGCGGCGGCCTCGACCCCGTCGGGGCCCGCGTCGCCCAGGCGCCCCTCGACCCGCGGGCGGGGCAGCGTGTCGTGGATGAACATCGGGATGCTGGCCAGCCGCCAGACCGTCGCGACGACCGCGGTGCCCACGAACTGCGCCAGGACCGGGACGTCGCCCGCGGCGCACGCCGCGCCGACGAGCGAGCCCAGGACGGCACCGATGCTGAAGGCCGCGTGGAACTGCGGCAGGATCGTGCGGCCCGTCCGACGCTCGACGCTCGCGCTCTCGACGTTCATGGGGACGTTGCCGAGCGAGAAGGCCACGCCGTTGAGGAAGATGCCCGCGGCCAGCAACGGGACCGAGCCCGTCGCGGGGCCGACGCCCAGGAGCACGAGGGCCGCGGCGAAGAAGCCCGTCGAGGCGAGCATGGCCGCGCGGCCGCCGAAGCGGTTGACGATCGGCCCGGCGAGCGTGACGGTCAGGAGCGCGCCGACAGCGCCGGCGAGGAGCACGAAGCCCAGGTCCTTGGGCGTCATGCCCAGGGCGTCACGCACCGAGGGGATGCGGGCGAGCCAGCTCGACATGGTGATGCCGTTGAGCAGGAAGATCCCCAGGAGGGACCAGCGGGCGCGGGAGAGGCCGGGGTCGAGCGCTGGTCGAATCGATTCGATACCTGCGTCGGGAGTGGCCTTCGAAACGATTCGAGACATGGTGACAAGTCTGCGGGTAGTCTGGCCGCGCCGTCAAACACCTTTTCCGTGCGTCACGGCGGATCCGAGTTCGTCCAGAAGACCGGCAGAGGGGCAACGATGACCGAGACCGAGCAGGCACCCAAGCCGCCAGGCCGTCCGACCCTCGCCCGTGTCGCCGCGCTCGCCGGCGTCTCGGTGTCCACCGCGTCGCTCGCGTTCTCCGGCGCGGGCCCCATCACCCCCGAGACGCGCGACCGCGTCATGGCCGCCGCGACCGAGCTCGGCTACGCCGGTCCCAACCCCCTCGGCCGCCAGCTCCGCTCGGGACGGTCCGGGATCGTCGGCGTCGTGATCGGCGACCAGCTCAAGCGCGCGTTCCGCGACCCCGTCGCGGTCCAGGTCCTCGACGGGCTCGTCTCGACGCTCGGCACGAGCGGCCTCGGCGTGCTCCTCATCCCGGGCATCCCGTCCGAGGACCCGTCCCGCGCGGTCGACCCTCTCATCGAGAGCGCAGCGATGGACGTCGCGGTCCTCGTGTGGGGCATCGGGACCGACGACGCGACCCTCGCCGCGCTGCAGCGCCGCGGCGTCCCCGTCGTGATCGGCGAGGGGCACCCCGTACCGGGGACCCCGCTCGTCGGCATCGAGGACCGCAAGGGCACGGCCGAGGTCGTGCGCCACCTCGTCGACCTGGGGCACACCCGCGTCGCCGAGATCACCCTCCCCCTCGACAACTCACGCCGCAGCGGCGTCATCGACGCCGACCGCCTCGCCCAGGCCGACCGGACCCCCACGCTCAACCGGCTCGCGGGCGTGCGCGACGTCGTCGAACCTCTCATCTCCTGGGAGACCGAGGCCTCGCTCGTCGAGCACGGGCACGCGGCAGCGGTCGAGATCCTCGGGACCTGGGTACCGTCCGACGAGCGCCCGACCGCGATCATCGCGCACTCGGACCTGCTCGCCGCGGGCGCCGTCCTGGGCGCCAAGGAGCTCGGCCTGCGCGTGCCCGAGGACGTGTCCGTCGCAGGCTTCGACGGGCTCGACCTGCCGTGGCTCAGCCCGGACACCCTCACGAGCGTGCACCAGCCTCTCGCCGAGAAGGGCGCCGAGCTCGGCCGCGCGGTGGTCTCGCTCCTCGCGGGCAAGGAGCCCGAGACCGTGATGCTCGACGTCACGCTCGTCGTGGGGACCACGACCGGGCCTGTCCCGGCCGCCTGAGCCGCAGGGGCCGGTCCGGCCGCACCGTGGGTCCACGGCCCTCCCACCGACGACGGAGGGCGCCTCTCCCGTGCGGGAGAGG
>NZ_JBHXBO010000063.1:0-20243 GCF_042726775.1 Oerskovia sp. NPDC060287 | reverse complement strand
GCACCCCCGTGGGGTGCCGGCCTGCCGCGTTCGCTCCGTCCACGACGCGCGTTCACGCCTCGGCGCAGCGACGACCGTGCATCAGCTCCCTGGTGCCGCCGCGACGACCGGAGCGGTGCCCCCGGACGTGGTGCTGCCCTTGCGGAACCCCGTCAGCTCGGCGGTCACCCGGACCGAGAGACTCTTGCCGATGTCTGCTCGGACAGGCTGGTAGGTGGCGCTCGTGGCCCCCTTGACGACCTTGCCGTCGCGCAGCCACCGGTACTGGACGTTCGTGGGCTCGGACGGCGCGAGAGCGCCCGGGAGGGTCCACGTGCCCGACGTCGCGGCCAGCTCCGCGCCCACGACCGGCACGCCCGAGACGACCGGCGCCTCGGTGACCTCGAGGCGAGGCACCGTGACCTTGATGTTCACACCCTTGACGGGTGCGCAGCGGGCGACGTCGAGGCGCGTGCGCTCGGGCTCCGTCGCACCGCCTCCGAGGAACACCTTGCCGCGCGTCCCGGACTCCGAGTCTGCGAAGTAGTCGAGGGCCATGTGGTAGCGAGCCGGTACCAGCCCCGTGACCGTGTAGGTCCCGTCGGGCTGGACGATCGCCTGGCGCGTCGCGACGTCAGGGTTCTCGTCGTCGTAGACGGTGACCATCGCATACGGCGGAACCCACCCCGTGACCTTCCCGCTCACCGAGGCGCACTCGCGCAGCTCGACGTCGACGCCCGGCGTGATCTCACCGGCGGTCAGCAAGACGGGCGAGGCCTCGGCGACCGTCGAGACACCCTGGGCCTTGGTTGCCGAGAAGTACGTCGCGGCGTACCGGGAGATGCCGCTCTGCCGGTTGACGCCGATCCGGTACGTGCCCGGCGCGCTGTAGAGCGCGAACCGTCCGTCAGCGCCGGGCCGCTCACCCTGCGGCCAGCCGACCGTCGTTCCGTCCGAGGCATGGAGCGTGAGCGAGAGGAGCTCCTGGTCGCTGCTCGTGCCGGTCACGACGCCGGAGAACCCTCCGGTCCTGCCCACCGTCACCTCGAGGCCCAGCGTGCCGGTCAGGACGGGTGACGCCTCCGCGCGGTCACGGACCAACGAGGCAGAGCCGTCGTCGGAGATCCGGACATAGCCGCTGATGAATCGGGGGTCGCCGTAGCCCTCGACCCAGAGAACGTACGTGCGCGCGGGCCCCAGTCCGTCGAACGAGAAGGCTCCACCTTCCTTGACGAGCGTGGATCCGGCCCAGTCCCCCGTCTCGGTCTGGAGCTGTACCCATTGGCCGTCGATCGCGACCCCGTCGCTGTCACGAAGCGTCCCGCTGATCCGTGGTGCAGGGGCGAGCCGGACGTCGATCGCCGAGGAACCTCCACGCACAGGGGTGGCAGCGGAGGCGTCCCCCTGGGTCGTCCACACCCCGCTCGCGAAGGTCAGATACATCGGCGTGTAGATGCCGGGCAGCCCAGCGAGATAGAGCACGTGGTCGGTGTCCGCGTCGACCACGTCGATCACGAAGCTCCCGTCGTCGCCGACGAGCGCGACCGAGTGCTCACCCGGAGCGCTTGCCGCGACGGTCACGCCCGTGGCCGGGTTTCCGGCGGCGTCCAGCACCGAGCCCTGGATCGTCGACCGTGCCACACCGGCCGTGGTCCGGGCGGGCGGGGGATCCACGGGGTTCGCCGCGGTGGACGCGGTCGCAGCGGTCGGCAGGAGGACCGCGAGCGCCATGGCCGCAGCCATGCTCCTGAGAGCCGTTCGTCGAGCGAGTGGTCTCCGGCGAGGGTCGTGCTCGACCTGTCGGGACCTCGAGGGAAGGGGCATCTGCGCTCCGTTCGATCAGGTCCGCCGCGCACCGGTGCGGGCGGACGAGCACAGTGTGCAGGAGGGCTGACGCCCGAACAAATCCTTTTGCATCGCTTTGTGCCGTTCGTCGGGGACGTCGCGCTTGCCGACGGCCCCTAGTCTCGTCCCGTGCCCTTTCCCACCCTGGTCCCTGCGGACGTCTCTCACGCCCCGACGAGCGCTTCCCCCGCGCGCCGCAGCGTGCCGGACGCCCTGCAGGACGGCCGTCTCGCACTCGTTCTGCTGGCCGGCGTCCCTCTCGTCCTCCTGCCGGGTGGCCTCGACCGGTTCACGCTCCCCAAGCTCGCGGTCGCGGCGTGCGCGGTCCTGGCGTCCGTCCCGGCCCTCCGCCGAGGTGTCCTCCCGCGCTCCGTCGTCGTCCTGCTCTGCCTGGGAGCCGCATGGATGCTGGTCGCCGCGCTGGCCTCCAGCGCCCCGATCGCCCAGCTCCTCGGTCGTTGGCCGCGCTACGAGGGCCTGGTCGCCCTGCCGGTGTACGTGGGCGCCGTGTGGGCAGGGGCGCGCCTGCTCGGGCCGGGCGTCACGGCCCGAGCGGTCAGGTCCTGGGTCCGAGCGCTCACCGCGGTCGCGGTCCTGCTCGCGATCGTGTGCGTCGTCGAGGCGACGGGTCTGCGCCCGTTGGGCGGAGACGTCTCCAGGCCCGGAGCATCGCTGGGCAACGCGACCGACCAGGGCGTCAGCGGGATGCTCCTGGTCGCGCTCCTCCTTCCCTTCGCCGTCTCCGGGATCTCGCGAGGCGCGAGGCCGTCCCTCTCCCGGGAGGCCCTGCCCCCGGTCCTCGGTGTTGCCTGCGCCTTGGCAGTCGTGGTCACGTCAGGGTCGCGGGCGGCCCTGCTCGGCACGGTGGTCGTCTGCATCGTCCTGCCGGCCGTGTCCTGGCGAGGGGCCCCTCGCACCGCGGGCCCGCCGCGTTGCCAGCGCGCGGCGAGCGCACTGGCGACGCTTGCCGTCGCGGGGCTTGCGCTGCTCGGCGCCTTCCTCCTGCCTGCCTCTCGCGACCGGCTGACCGGCCAGGACCCGCTGGCCGCCGCGACGGTCACCGGGCGAGCCGACCTCTGGGCCTCGGTGGTGGCCATGGTCGCGGAGCGTCCCCTCCTGGGGGCAGGGCCGAGCGGACTCGTCGACGCCTACCCGGCCTTCCGTTCGGCGCACGCCTCGGGGTCCGCGGCCCCGTCGTCGGTCCTCGACTCCCCCCACTCCTGGCCCTTGCAGGCCGCTGCCGCGGGCGGGCTCCCCCTGCTCGTGTGCGCGCTCGCGCTGTGCGCCACCGTCGTGGTCGTGGGGCTGCGCAGGGTGCGCCAGGTGAACGCCCAGATGGTCGCAGGAGCGAGCACGGACCAGGGCGCGCGCCGCCTCCTGGTCCTCGGGGCCTCGGCTGCGCTCGCCGGTACCGCGGCTGCGCTGACGACGCACTTCACGACGGTGAGCACGGTGGTCCTCGCGGGGGTCGCGGCCGGCGCCCTCCTGGCCGTTCCCGGGCAGGACCCGGGAGTCCCGGACGGCGACCGGCACGGTGCCCGGTGGATCCGCCGGGGCGCGACGACACTCGGCGCCGTTCTCTGCCTCGGGCTCTTGCTGGGGGCCGCCGCGGAGGTTCCGCTCGCGCGTGCGGTGACGGCAGCGTCGACCGGAGACGTCGCGGCGTCCGATTCCTGGTTCGAGCGCGCCCAGGCGTTGCGGCCGTGGGACGGCGACGTCCCGCTGATCGCGGCACAGACCTTCGCGGCCGGAGCCGAGGCAGGGCACGCCCCGTCGGCGCGGGCCACCGTCGAGTGGGCCGGGCGCACGCTCGAGCGCCACCCCTCATCGACCGAGGCGCGCCTCTCGCTCGCGCTCGGGCACCTCGCGCTGGGCGACGACATGGCTGCCGCTCCGCTGCTGGACGAGGTGCTCGAGCACGCAGAGGATCCCCGGGCACGGCTGCTGCGGGGCATCGTCGCCGCGCGGGCCGGTGACCTCACGCTCGCTCGCACCCATCTGACGGTCGCGGCCCGGAGCCCGCTCACGGCGGACCTCGCACGGCAGAACCTCGCGGTGGTCGAGTCCGTCTGGGGTCGCACGGCTGACCCGTGACGCCGCCGGGACTCCGCTGACGAGTCCGGCCGGTCGCACACGAGGGGCTGGCCCCTCGCAGGGCCGGCCCCGCGCGGCGTCCGGTGCGACTCCGTGGTCGCCGGGGCCTACAGAGCCCGCGCGTCACCCTCCAGCAGCACGGGGATCCCGTCACGGACCGGATAGGCGAGCGGACGTTCGGAGTCGGTCGAGTGGAGCTCGGGGCTCCCGTCGGGGCTCGTGCCGTCGACGAGCGTCGCTCCGGTCACGGGGCAGCGCAGCGCCTCCCTGACCCACGCGTCGAGGGTGACGGACCCACCTGAGGGGGTGCCCGCCGTCGTGTCCTTGCTCATGCTCGCCTCAGCTCTCGTTCTCGGCGGCGCGCACGAGCGACAGGACGTCGTCACGCACCTTCTCCATGATGTCCTCGTCGGCGGCCTCGACGTTGAGCCGCAGCAGCGGCTCGGTGTTGGACGCACGGAGGTTGAACCACCACTGCGGGTGGGAGTCCCAGTGAGAGACCGTGAGGCCGTCGAGCTCGTCGACCACGACCGGCCCCGCTCCCTCCTCGGTCACGTACGCCTCGACGACGCGAGCCCGCGCGGCGGGGACGTCGGCCACCTCGGAGTTGATCTCACCGCTCGAGGTGTACGGCTCGTAGACCTCGCCGAGCACCGAGAGCGGGTGCTCCTGCCCGCCGAGGGCCGCGAGCACGTGCATCGCCGCGAGCATGCCCGTGTCGGCGAAGAAGAAGTCGCGGAAGTAGTAGTGAGCGCTGTGCTCGCCGCCGAACACCGCGTCGTTGTCGGCCATCTGCGCCTTGATGAAGGAGTGGCCCACACGCGTCCGCACGACCTTCGCGCCTGCCGCGGACATGAAGTCCGGGACCGCGCGCGAGGTGATGAGGTTGTGGATGATCGTCGGGACCCGCCCGGCGGCCTTCTCGCGCTCGACCTCGCGCAGCCCGACCAGCGCCGTGATCGCGGACGGCGACACGGGGTCGCCGTGCTCGTCGATCACGAAGCAGCGGTCGGCGTCGCCGTCGAACGCGAGGCCCAGGTCCGCGTCGTGCTCGACGACCGCGGCCTGCAGGTCCACCAGGTTCTTGGGGTCGAGCGGGTTGGCCTCGTGGTTCGGGAACGAGCCGTCGAGCTCGAAGTACAGGGGCACGACGTCGAGCGGCAGCGCCTCGAGGCCGGCCGCGGTCCCGAGGACCGCGGGAGCGGTGTAGCCGCCCATGCCGTTGCCCGCGTCGACGACGACCTTGAGCGGGCGGATGCCGCGCAGGTCCACGAGCGAGCGCAGGAACGCCGCATAGTCCGCGAGCATGTCGCGGTCGGTGATCTCTCCCCGCTCCTCCACCGGGGCGGGCAGCTCGCCGTCGAGGTACTCCTGGGCGAGCTCGCGCACCGCGACCAGACCCGAGTCCTGCCCGACGGGGCGCGCGCCGGCACGGCACAGCTTGATGCCGTTGTAGACGGCGGGGTTGTGCGAGGCCGTGAACATGGCGCCCGGGACGTCCAGAGCCCCCGACGCGTAGTACAGCCCGTCGGTCGAGCACAGCCCGATCCGGATCACGTCCACGCCCGCGTCGGCAAGGCCCTGCGCGAACGCGTCGACGAGCTCGGGTCCGCTGTCGCGCATGTCCCGCCCGACGGCGACGCGCGGGCGGGCGTCCGCCTCACCGGGGCTCGCCTCGGGCAGCACGACGACGCGCGCGAACGCAGCGCCGATCGCTCGTGCCACCTGGGGGTTGAACTGGTCCGGGACGGTACCTCGGACGTCGTAGGCCTTGATCAGCTGGGTCAGGTCGATGCTCGTCACGGACGACAGCGTATCGGTGCGGAGAGTTGCTCGGCGGACGAGCACCGCAGATCCATCGATCGGCGCGGACGACCCGCCCCGCGACGGTCCGCTAGAGTACGGTCGCCCTCCGGCCCACGAACTGCCCTCAGCATCCAGGAGCCACCACTGAACCACGCAGACACGCCGTCACTCCGACCACGCTCGCGGAGAGACCCCTCGGCGGCCGGTGGTGGGCAGCGACGATGATCGCGGACATAGTTCTCGGGATCGCGATGCTCGTGGTCCTGGTCGCGCTCGGGTGGTCGGTCATCGCGCCGCTGAAGCAGGAGCAACAGGCTCTGCTGTTCCCCGCCACCCCGGTGCTCGGCGCTGCCCTCCTCGCGACGGTCCTGTCCACGACCTCGCGAGTGATGCCGACGACCTGGGGTCTGGTGATCACCCTGGGCGTCGCCCTGGCCCTCGTCGTCGTCGGCGTGCGCCGAGGAAACCGCCCGGGCCGCACAGGGGCTCCTGCCCTCGCGTGGCTCTCGGTGACGTTGCTGGTCGGGCTGGCCGGAACGGCCGTCGCCCTCGTCCCCAGCCTCTGGGTCGGGGACGGCGCAGCGATCATGTCCACGGGCAATCATGACGTCTTCTACTTCGTGGCGGAGTCCGCGTGGCTCGACGAGCAGTCGGTGACCCCCGGCCCGGAGATGGGTGACGTACCGGGCGCAGGGAACGCCTCCCCCGCGGACACCCCGATGCGAGCCAGCCTCGACCTGCCCCTCCGGTTCGGCCAGCCCCTGGTCCACTCGGCCCTGAGCGTCGCGACGGGACAGGCTCCTGTGGAGAACGTCATGATCGTCGCTGCGCTCTGGGTGCTGATCTCGGCACCGACCGCGTTCGTCGGCGCCCGCCTGATCGGGCTCCGCCACGGGTTCGCCGTGGCTCTCTCCGCCCTGACGTCTACGGCGTCGCTGCTCGTCTACCAGGTGTACGCCCAGAACCTGGACTCGCTCCTCGGTGCATCGCTGGCGATCTTCTCGATCTGTGTCGGACTGGCCGCGCTGGAGCGCCGGACAGCGCTCTGGCCCGCCTCGCTCGCCGTCGCGGCACTCGCAGCCGTCTACACCGAGTACGCGCTCTTCGTCGCCCCACCGTTGCTCGCGGCCGCACTGGTCAGGCGCCCGCGCGAGATCCCTCGCTCCCTCCTCCGCGCGCTCCAGCTCGTCGGTCTCGCGGTGCTGATCGCGCCCGTCGCCTGGTGGAGCGGTCTCGGAACGCTGCTGATCAGGCGTGACGGAGACGGGATGGGGTCGCCCTTCTTCAGCGACGGACCCTATGCCGCGATCAGTCGGATCGTCGGGACGTCGCCGGTGGGTGGCCCGCTGTTCCCGAGCCGGATCACGATGGTCCTGGCGACGCTCGCGGTCCTCGGGATCGTGCTCGCGCTGCTGCTCAGCCGGCACCGGGTGCCGTGGTTCGTCCTGATCACCGTCGGGATCGGCTACATCGCGCACCTGACTGCGGGCCACCACGGCTACACGCAGATGCGGACCGTCTTTCTCTACGCCCCTCTCCTCACGCTCGTGGTCGTGGCCGGATGGGACGCCCTGGTCTCGAGGCTGCACCGGATCGCGAGGCTCAGGATCCGACCGAGCTGGACGGTCGTCCAGCGCACCCTGACTGCGGCGCTCGCCGTCACTGTCGTCGTCGCGGCAGGGGCCAACCTGCGCACGGCCCTCCGGAGCATCGACAGGACCGTCTCGGAGTCGCGGCACTTCGACGAGACCTACACCGAGGCCGCGGGATGGGTCGACGCGGTAGGCGGAGCACGCGGCAGCGACGTGTCCGTCTTCGTCCCCGACTTCGTCCCCCAGCTCTGGACGGCGCACAGCCTGCGCTCCGAGAAGGCCGTCTCCTACCCCACGCTCCGCCCCGACTACCTCGGTGTCATCCGCTACTGGGCCGGTGAGGTCGACCGCTGGGCGCTGATCGGGCCCGGGGCGACCTTCGATGCCCCACCCCAGGCAGTGGTCCGCCAGAACGAGCGCTTCTCGCTGGTCGACATCGACGCCGGCGGCACCGTGGTCGTCGTCCCGCAGGACACCGTGGCCTGGCTGCCCGGTGCAGTCGGAGTCGAGTCGATGGTCGGCCCGGACCTCGGGAAGCTCCTCGTCGTCCGGAGCCCTGGTTCGTCGGGCCCGGTCGCGCTCACGATCGCGGTCGACGACCCAAGCGTCTCGACCGTCCGGGTCGACGCCGTGGGGGCTGCGACATCGGTCTCGGCGCCTGTGACGGACGGCCTGGTGACCCTCGTCATCGACCTCGGGACCGAGAGCGTCGAGACGCTCCAGGTCGACGTCGGTGCAGACGGCAGGGCCGAGGGTTCCGGGTTCAGAACCGTCGACGTCGTGGCGTCTCCCGCATAGCAGCAGGGCCGTCACGCACCCCTCGACACCGGCCGGTCGGGACACACCCCCTCGTCCCTGGAATTCCTCCGGCCCACCACCTATCCTTGCTCGATCCCCACCCGCCGAGTTCGTCGACGACGATCGAAGGCGCGACGACCGGGGCTTCCCAGAACGAACGGCTGAGCAGAACTACATGATCGATCGTCCCAGGCACCTCGAGAACACGGTTCAGCACTACGACTGGGGTTCTCCGACCGCGATCCCCGGGCTGCTGGGGGTGGAGCCGGACGGCCGGCCGGCCGCAGAGCTCTGGCTCGGCGCGCACGGCAGCGCGCCGTCGACCGTGTCGACCGCCGACGGCACCGTCCCCCTCGACACGCTGATCCACCAGTACCCGGACGTCCTGCTCGGGCGACGCACCGTCGAGGCCTTCGGCCCCCGGCTCCCCTTCCTGCTCAAGGCGTTGGCGGCGCAGCGCGCGTTGTCGCTCCAGGTCCATCCCAAGCCGCACGTCGCCCGTGCCGGGTTCAACCGTGAGAACGTCGCGGGCCTGCCGCGCTCCTCTCCGGAACGGACCTTCCACGACGACCAGCACAAGCCGGAGATGGTCGTCGCCCTCACCCAGTTCGACGGCCTGGCCGGTTTCCGGCAGCCGCGCGTGATCCTCGACCTCCTCGACGGGCTCAACGGCGACCTCGTCACGAGCATCCGGAGCTCCTTGCGGTCCGACCCGAGCCCGCTCGGTCTTCGGACGGCCTTCGAGCACAGCCTCTCGGCCCGTCACGACCCTGGGCTGAGCGCCGACCTGGAGAGGACCACGGCGGACATCCGGGAACGGGTGGAGAACGGATCGTCGTGGTCACGCGCGGACTCGACCGCCCTTGCGCTCTCCGAGCAGCACCCCGGGGACCCTGGAGCGATCTCGTCGCTCATGCTGAACCGGGTGACGCTCGACCCCGGTGAGTCCATCTTCGTCCCGGCCGGAGAGATCCACGCCTACCTCTCGGGGTTCTGCATCGAGGTCATGGCCAGCTCGGACAACGTCGTCCGAGCGGGGCTCACGAGCAAGCGCATGGATCTCGACGCTCTCATGCAGTGCACGTCCTTCGAGGCCCGCCCTCCGGCGGCGCCGCAGATCACCGTCTCGGGCGCGCAGGGAGAGATCAGGACCTATCGGGCCCCCGTACCCGAGTTCGCTCTCGTGATGGCCGAGCCGACCGTGCTCCGACCTGTCGAGCTCCCGACCGAAGGGCCCCGAATCGTCCTGTGCCTCGACGGCGACCTCCAGGTGACCTGCGACACGGGCGAGGAGAGGATCATCAGGGGGCAGTCGATCTTCGTGCCTCATGCCTCGGGGGCGCTGACCGTCTCCGGAACGGGTCAGATCGTCTGCGCCTACGTCCCCTGACAGGTAGGGGTGGCGTCAGTCACCCTCGGCGCGCAGCACCCGCAGGTGGCCTCGCCGCCCGACCTCGGTGACGTCGTCAGGCTCCGCACCCCGGCGCGTGCGCCCGGCCTCGCGGACGGCCTCGGCGAGCGCGGACAGGTCGTCGGCGCTGGGGCCGGTCTCGACGAAGTGCTGAGCCAGTCGTACGACCTCCCACCCCCGGGGGGCCGTGAGGCGCTCGGCATGCTCCGCGCAGAGGTCGTAGCTGTGGGGCTCGGCCATGTGCGCCAACGGGCCGAGCACGGCGGTCGAGTCTGCGTAGACGTAGGTGAGGGTCGCCACCGACGCGCGGTTGCACGCGGTGCGCGAACACTGTCTGACGGATCTCACGCGCTGACACTACGCCTTCCAGCGCGGATGCGTGGCGTGCACACGCCAGTTCCGTCCTCAGGCACGCACGGCGGCGATGTCGCCGGCGTTCGGCTTTCGCCCACGGGCCCGGCGCATCACGGGCCGTTCGACGAGGAACCAGCTGAGCGTCGCCAGGACGGCCGTCGGTACGATCGCCGCGGCGATGTACACGATCTGCCCGAGGTGGTGGATCCCCGCCAGCGCCAGGAGCTGCTGGACGGGGAACGCGTAGACGTAGGTCCCGTAGGAGACGTCGTGACGCTGAAACCATCCGGGCGACGGGACGACGCGGCCCAGCCACAGCAGGACCACCGCGAAGAACGGTGCAGCGAGCTGCCCTCCCCAGCTGTTCCAGAGCAGGACGCACACCACGGTCACCGTCGCGGAGACCAGCGCCACCGGCCAGACCAGGGGGATGCGCTCCCTCACGACGAAGAGCAACGCCCCTCCGAGGAAGTACGGGAGGAGCTTCGCGAGGAAGATCAGGTCGGCCCCTCCACCGACGTGCGCCACCACCTGGCCGATCCAGGCGTGCAGAGCCACGCTGAGCACGAAGGCGACGACGATTCCCCACGGTCCGCGCCGGAACAGGGCGAACGATGCCAGCACACCGATGATCAGGTAGCAGAGGAACTCGTAGTACAGGGTCCAGAGCGAGCCGTTCCATGCCGACGGGAGAGGCACCCCGCCCAGCGTGCCCGCGATCGAGTAGTCGACCATCCGGAGCGACGAGTTCACCAGCACGTAGCTGACGGGCGTGTTCGGCGTCGCCAGGAAGCCGTCCAGGGTCCCGCGCTCGACGAAGAACGCCACGGGCGCGAAGGCGAAGGCCGTCACGACCAGGCACACCAGGAACGCCGGGAAGATGCGCAGTATCCGGTGCACGAGATAGGACCCGAACGGCGTTCGCCACCTGCTCCCCGTGATGAGGTATCCACTGATGGAGAAGAACCCGATGACGGCCCAGCCACCCAGCGTCGTCCCGGCGAACGTCGGCTCGGGCAGCCCCGCCAAGGGAAAGGAGTGAGAGACGAGGACTGCCGACGCGAGGAGGAGTCGGATCAGGTTGAGGCTGTTGTCACGCGGGTCGAGCCCCCGAGCCCCCTTCAGCGTCGACTGCAGGTGCTGTTGCCGCCACGCGGGGTGCTCCAGAGGAGTTGCAGCGCTCAAGGAATCCTCATACTCGATCGTTCTCACGGGCGGCGGTCTCCCCTCGCCCCAGGTGGGCCCGGTGAGTCTAGCGCAGCCACAGGGAGGCCTCAGGTGACGCACAGACAGGGGCAGCCGGACGGCCGGGCCGTCGCCTCGCGCGACCGGAGGGCACCCGGCTCCGCGTTCCTCTAGGCTCGGAGACGTGCCCGGTCAACCGTCGTCCTCCCCCTCCCCCACCCCGCACGGCCGCCGTCGACGCCCCGAGCGCGCGGCGACCGACGCACCCGCGCCGCTCGTTGCGTCGCTGCGCATCCCGGCCCGCGGACCGGACCTCAACGACTCCGGCCCGCACCCGCGCCGCCGCGACCGGCGAGGCCGCGGGATCAGGGGTCCTCTGCTCCCTCCGTCGGCGCCCGCCAACCGCACGCGCGGCGAGAAGTTCGACGCCCACGTGATCGCCACGATCGCCCTGCTCGAGCGCAGCTGGTCCAAGCAGCTGCACGGCACCGAGTTCGCGGTCGAGGACGTCCCGCCCTCCGACCCCGCGCCCTGGGAGGACGCCGGGGTCCCGCTCGGCCGGTACTTCCCCGCCGACTCGGGGCAGCCGGCCCGGATCGTCGTCTACCGACGCCCTGTCGAGTCCCGGGCGTTCGACGACGACGACACTGCGGACCTGGTGCGAGACGTCGTCGTGGAGCAGGTCGCGCACATGCTCGCACGCACCCCCGAGGAGATCGACCCGCGGTACCAGGGCGGGCACTGAGGTCAGTCGGACAGACCTGCGGTGCTCGTGGCGCGGACCGCGACCGTGCCCTGGCTCGACGCGGGCGGCACCGGGACGAGCACCGACACCAACGACCCGGGTGCTCCCTCGGCCGCACCGGACGCAGGGGACCCCGCGCTCGCGAGCACCGACCACACCGGGGTCGGTCGGTCCTGGCCGGACCGCCCCGACGTCTCGCTCGCGTCGAGCGTGAGGACCGCGGGCTCGTTCCCGCCGCCGATCTCGAGCGCGTCGAGGCTCACGGTCGTCCCGGCCTCGACCGCGAGACCGGTCTCGCCGAGCAGGACGCCGTCGGCCCCGTAGGCTCGCAGCGTCCCGGTGAACGTCCCGGTGGGTGCAGCGTCCTCGCCACGTGCTGAGGGCACGGCACCGACGCGCACGACGCTGCTGGTGCCCGGGACGAGCGTGACCGTGCCACGGTCGGTCGTCCGGGCCGAGGCGGGCTCCGTCGCCCCGTCGGCGGACCCCGCGACCGACGACTCCTCGCCGACCGGGGCCGGGTCGAGAGCGGTCGCCGCGACCCACGCGCGGTCGACCTGCTGAGTGCCGTCGAGCGAGTCGGCGACCGGGTCCCCGGCACGCGCCTGGAAGGCGCCCGCCACGACCGGCACGGTCGAGTCCACCGTGACGGTGTACCCCCCTGCCGGCAACCCACCGAGAGACACGTCCGTGACCGCGCCGGGGGCGAGGGTCTGCTCCTCGCCTCCTCGCAACCGCACCCGGCCGTCGGCACCGTAGACCGTCACTGTCGCGCTTCCTGCCTCGGCCCCTGGGACGAGCAGGCGCAGCTGGGGCGCCCAGGGGTCCTCGACGGACTCGCCGGCGCTCGTGACGCCGAGCGCGAGAGCCGTGGTCGGTTCGGCCCCGGGGACCACGAAGTCGACCCCGACCGGAACCAGGCCGTCGAGCGTGCTGTGCTGCAGGTAGGCGGCGACCGTGCCACCGGTGGACTCGACGTGCACGGCCAGGCGGCGCTGCTCGGGCGCGACCGCCTCGACGAGGGTCACGACCTCCG
Organism: Oerskovia sp. NPDC060287; assembly: GCF_042726775.1. Lineage (NCBI taxonomy): Bacteria > Bacillati > Actinomycetota > Actinomycetes > Micrococcales > Cellulomonadaceae > Oerskovia > Oerskovia sp. NPDC060287. Next base: position 7,398 of record NZ_JBHXBO010000063.1, on the reverse strand, counting down.
CGCCGGGTGGGACGAGGTACTGACCACCCCCGCTGAGGACCACGGGACCGCCCGGCCCCCAGACGCTCAACCGCACGGTGGCGGGCGTGCGTCCGGGGTTCTGGAGCACGAGCTGGGCGCTGCTGCCGACCTCGGTGCTCCCCCCGACGAGCCACTGGCTGATGTCGGGAACCGCGCAGCTCGCCGCCGCGAGACCGCGCAGGTCTCCGGCGGTCGTCACCGAGCCCACGGACGCCGCGACCCGGGTGTCGACCGGTGTGCCGGCACCGACGCGCAGCACCTCGCTGTCCGTCACGTCGGCCAGCGAGACGGTCGTGGCGCCGTCGCCCTCCTCGAGCGGCGAGGCGTCGAGCGCGTCGAGGCCTGTGAGGTTCACGGGCGTGTCCCCCGGGTTCGCCGTGCCTGCTCCCGCGCCGCCGACCACGGCCGCCCGCAGCGCCGTCGCGGTCTCGACGGGAGCCGCGCTGAACTGCGCGTCGCCCACCTGCGCCGTGTCCGCGAGACGCACGGGTGCGGGGCACACGAGCACGCGCTCGGGCGTCGACGCCTCGATCTGCTCGACGTCGGTCGAGACCGCGCCCGGCGCGGCGCCCCAGCCCACCGGGACGCCGACGGCGGCGACGACCCCGGTGAGCGCGACGGCCACGAGGCCTGTGGAGATGGTCGCGGCCCTGCGCAGGGTCGCGCGCGGGCGCGAGCGTCTGGTGGTCACGGGTACTACCTCGTTCCGGTCCGACGACGTCCCACCGGCACGGCCAGGAGCACGAAGATCAACAGGGTGACCCCGGCGGCGACGAGCCACGGGATCCGGTGCGCGGGGGCGTGCTCGACGTTCAGGAACCCGCCGTCGGGACCCAGCAGGAACGCCTGGCGCCCCTCGACCTCGGCGCGCTGGAGCGGTCGGCCGTCGAGCGTCGCCGACCACCCGAGGTCTGCCGTCTCGGCGAGCACCACGGCGCGCGTCTGCGCCCCGGGCTCGACCCGGGTCGCCACGGTCTTGTCGTCGGTCGGGAGGAGACTCTCCACGGTGACCGGACCGGTCGGCCCGTCGCCTGCCGCGGGGGTCACGGGGAGGCGTTCGACGACGCGTGCCCAGGCGGGCGCGTCGGTCTCGGCCGGACCCGGCGCGACGCGCCACAGGACGCCCGACTGCCCCTCGGTCACCCGTTCGAGCCCCGGCACCATGTCGAGGCGTGCGACGAGCTCGGCGCGCTCGCGAGCGGTCGTCGGGTCGGGGGCCGGCTCGGCCGGGATCAGGACCGCACCGACGGCCAGGTCGGCGAGCCCGGTCGCGGCGTCGGCCGAGCTCCCGGAGGCCATCGCGGCGACGAGGCCCGGGACGGGCCCCTGCGTGAACGACGGGTCCTCCATGGACCGGGCGCGGACGGCGCTCGAGGAGTCGATCATCTGCGGCCCGTCGCCCCGGAGCAGCGCGTACTCGAGCACCCCACCGGGCCCCAGCTCGATCGAGAGCACGCGCACCTCGCGGTCGGAGTCCTGCATCTGCTGGCCCACCTTGGGCACGACGGGCTCGGTCGTGACGGTCAGGTCGCCCACCGCGCCGTCCTGCTCGGTCGCCGAGAGCGCCCACGAGGCGAGCGAGGCCGCAGGGAGGACGAGCGCGACGAGTGCCAGCAGCCCGACCGCGCAGGCCCGCCACCCGGCGCGGGTGCGTTCCCGCCGGACCTCGGTGGCGGCCGGGCGGACCGGGCGTCGCAGGGCCGGAGCGCCGAGCAGCGCAGCCCCCAGGAGCGCCAGGAGGACCACCGAGACCCCGACCCCGGGCCAACCCGTGACCGCACCGTCCTCGCCGACCGCGACCTCGACGGAGCCCGCCAGGACGGCCGTCGCGAGGCCGATCGCAGCGACGAACCAGGCGCCCGCGACCGCTGCTCCGCGCCGACGGAACAACGCCACGAACGCGAGGACCGCGACGAGCGCGCCGGACGCGAGCGGCGCCCAGCGGGCGGCCTCGCCCAGAGTGCCCACGTCCAGACCGAACCAGGCGGCGGGCTCGACGGGCTGCCCGAGGAGCTGCTGCCAGGCGGGTGCGGCCACCGCCTGCACGGGGACCCCCGGGTCCGCGAACAGGAGCCGCCAGCCACCGTCGTCCCAGGTCGTGACGACCCGCCCCCAGAAGGGCGCGAGCAGGACGATCGAGGGGAGGAGCACCAGCACGAGGTACCTGCGGTGCTCCGTGGCGGCCACCGCGACGACGGTCAGCGCGAGGGCCGCGACCAGGAGCAGGACGGGTGCCCCGCACACCGCGACGAACAGCGCGAGGCCCGCCGCGGCGGCCGCCCCGATGGACCCCTGGCGCCTGCGCCGCGCAGTGCGGACGACGCGAGGGGCGGTCGCCGCCGGCCCCGCCTCGACCACGGAGGTGGCCACCAGTGCGGGCGCGACCTCGTCGCGGGCCTGGACGCCGAGCGCCCGCAGGACCCCGAGCGCCACCCACGGAAGAGCGGCGTGGGCGACGAGGGCGCCCAGCCTGCCGTCGCCCAGCGCGATCACGAGCGAGGGCGCCGCGACCCAGACCACGGTCGCCCAGGCCCGCAACCAGATCGAGCGGGTGACTCCCCCTGCGGCGAACCATGCTCCGAGGCCCGCGGCGAGCAACGAGGTGACGACCAGCACGCCGATCACAGGCTGCGCGACGCCCCCGCCGAGGATCGAGGCCGACAGCAGGAGGGTCGTGAACGGGTCGGCGGGAGCCGCGGCCCCCAAGCCCTCCGCGATCCAACCACCGGTCGCGGCCTGCCAGGCCTCGACGAGACGACCCTGCGCGGGCAGGAGCGCTCCCCCGACGAACCGGCCCCCGGCCCCGAGCGCGGACAGGAGCGGGCCGAACACGGCGGCGGTCACGCCGAGCAGGGCGACGACGACCACCGTGAGCATCGCCCGTCGACGACGGGCCAGGGCCCGCAGCTCGGCACGTTCGAGGTCGGTCGGTGCCTCGACCGTCCTGCTCAGCTCGGCGTGCGCGAGGCGATGGTCGCGGCGCTCCCCGAGCACGTCCCGCCAGGTCCCCTGCAGGGGCGCCAGCGCGCGACGCGGGAGGACGCTCGTGCGACGGATCCTGCCGCGGGACCGGGCGAGCGCCCGGAAGCGGAAGACCGCCCACAAGGGCGCGAGGAGCTCGTCCCGAGCCTGTCCGGGCCGCTTGACCGCGAGACGGTACATGGCCTGGAAGGGGGCCCAGACGATCATCGCGAGAGCCGCCGGCAGGAGCATCGGAGCGGAGACGCTCACGAGCCGCTGGTGCAGGAGGCTCCGTCGTCGTGCGCCGTAGGACGCATCGACGTCGGGGGCGGGGGCCTCCTGGTCGTCGTCGCGCTGGTCCTCCTGCCGGAGGCCCAGGAGCGAGGCCTGCGCGTGGCGCACGACCGCCCGAGGCACGACGACGATCCGATGACCCGCGAGCCGTGCACGGCGGCAGAGGTCGAGGCCGTCGCCGAACACCCCGTACTCGGGGTCGGTACCGCCCAGCTCCAGCCAGACCGAGGTCCGCACGAGCGCCCCGGCGAGCCCGACCGCCAGGACGTCCTCCCGGGCGTCGTGCTGGCCCTGGTCGATCTCGTGCTCGTCGATGCCGGTCATCCGACGTCCGAGCGGAGAGATCGTGAAGCCGACCTCGAGGAGCAGACCGTCGTCGTCGCCGCCCTCGTCCCACCGACGCTGCTTGGCACCCGCGACAGCGACCGTGGCGGAGTGCTCGACCGCGCGCAGCTGCTCTGCCAGGGCGCCCGGCTCGGGCGGGGAGTCGTCGTGGAGCAACCACAGCCAGGTCGGGGGGGCGTCCTCGCCACGCGACGCGAGGGCCGTGTCGATCGCCTGCCCGAAGGACCGTGCGTGCGGGGCCGCGAGGAAGCGCGCGCCGCCCAGGTGCAGCTCCTGGTACTCGCTCATGGCCCGGGACGTGGCCACGTCGACGACGACCACCGCGTCGGGGGGGACCGACTGTGCCCTGACCGCGTCGAGGGTCTCGGGGAGGAAGCGGGTGTGTCCCTGCGTCACGATCACGGCGGTGACCGTGACCGTCGCGGAGGACGAGACCGCTGCTGCCACCGCGGCATCGGTGGACCCGCCACGTGCACGCTGCTGCGATGCACCCGGCTGGGAGAGGGGCCCGGTCACGGTGGTGGTGTCTGAAGAAGTCATCCTGCCGCCATCATGACCCGCCCCCGCTGCAGATCGTGGGACCTCGGCCCGGCAGGTCGCGGACCCGGGGGCGCCTGGTACCGAGCCCCCGGCGCGACGGCGCGTGGACCCTGCTGCCTGTGCAGCGGGTCGGTCAGACCACCCGACGCTTCAGCTTGCGGCGCTCACGCTCGGAGAGCCCGCCCCAGATGCCGAACCGCTCGTCGTGCTCCAGCGCATACTCGAGGCACTCGGACCGCACCTCGCACCCCGTGCAGACCTTCTTCGCCTCGCGGGTCGAGCCGCCCTTCTCCGGGAAGAACGCCTCGGGGTCCGTCTGGGCGCACAGAGCACGCTCCTGCCACCCCATGAGCGTGTCGTCGACCACCTGACCGAAGAGCGGCAGCACAGGGGCTACCGTCTCGATCGTCCGACCTGCATCCGAGGGGAATGCCCCTTGGTCCTCGCCCAGCACGTTCCACATGATGCGCCCCTTCATGCCGTTCTTTGGAAACTGCATTAGGGAAATTACACGCGTGTCATGCGCGTCCGTCAAGCCGAAATGTGCTATCGAGCAGATCCCGTGGGTGAAATCACGGAGCCCGCGGTGTCGGTGACCGCGCCCTAGGCTGGGGCTCATGAGCCTCCTCTCGACGCCCGTCACTCACATCGCTGACCTGCAACGTCTCATCATCCGAGACCCTGGGCGTCCCCGTGTCACGTGGTACGGCGAGGACGGTGAGCGGGTGGAGCTTTCGGGAGCGGTCCTGCACAACTGGATCAACAAAACCGTCAACCTGCTGGTCGAAGAATTCGACGCAGCCCCGGGCACACGGGTCCTGCTCGACCTGCCCCCGCATTGGCGAGCGATTGTCTGGGGGCTCGCCGCATGGCGGACGGGCGCCACGCTGGTCGTCCTGCCGGACGCCCCGGCGAGCGGCGCCGTCGGGCCGGAGGACCAGCCCGCGGAACCCGCGCTCCTCGACCTCGCGCGCGACGTCGACGTCGTCGTGACGTCCCGGCCGGCCGCCTGGACGGGAACGCGCGCGCCCGTCGTCGCCGTGCCGCTCCCCGCTCTCGCGCGTCGATTCGACGGCGACCTGCCCGCCGGTGCCATCGATGCGGGCTCGGCCGTCATGACCTACGGCGACCAGATCGGCTGGGTCGAGGAGGTCGACCTGGCCACGGTCGCGCTCGAGCCGGGAGCCGTGCTCCACGGCGAGCTGGTCACCTGGGCGGCCCGGCTCGGCGACGACGTCTCCCCCGGGGCACGCGTCCTCGTCCAGGAGGGCGACGCCTCCCGACTGCTGCGTCGCGCCCTGCAGGTGCTGGCCTCGGACGGCTCGGTGGTCGTCCTCTCCCCCGCCCTGACCACCGTCCTCGCCCAGGACCCCGCGCGGCTCGAGCGCCTGCGGACGAGCGAACGCGTGGAGCTCTGACGCACGGGAGAGGGTCCGTGCGGGCACCACGTCGCGTGGTTCGTGAGCGCCCGACATGTCGATAGGCTGTGCGCCATCATGAGCAGCTCTACCGGCGCAACGAACGCCCTTCGTGTCATCTGCGTGATCTACAACCCCGGGGAAGAGCTCCTCGATTTCGCGACGTCCCTGCGGTCCGCGACCGCTCGCCCGACCGAGCTCGTCCTCGTCAACAACGGTGGCCCCAGCAAGATCGCCGACGATCTCGCACAGGCCCCCGGGACGCGGTTGGTCGAGTCCGGAGGCAACCTCGGGTACGGCCGGGCCGCGAACCTCGGTGCCCGCGGCGCGGAGGGGAGCTGGATCGTCGTGGCGAACCCGGACCTGGTCTGGTCCCCTGGCTCGCTCGACGTGCTCCTCGCGGCCGGAGACCGGGTCGAGCGCGCGGGGTCCCTGGGCCCGAAGCTCCTCGACACCGACGGGCAGGAGTATCCGTCGGCTCGCGCCATCCCCTCGCTCCGGCTCGGTGTCGGGCACGCACTGCTCGGCAAGGTGTGGCCGACCAACCCCTACTCCCGCGCGTACCGCAGCGCGAACGACCCGGGCGACGCCTCCGAGCGGCCCGCCGGGTGGCTCTCGGGTGCCTGCCTGCTGCTCAGGCGCGAGGCGTTCGAGGAGGTCGGGGGTTTCGACGAGGGGTACTTCATGTTCTTCGAGGACCTCGACCTGGGAGACCGGCTCGGACAGGCCGGATGGGCCAACGTCTTCGTCCCGAGCGCCGAGGTTACCCACGTGCAGGGCGTCTCCTGGAAGAAGGACCCGGCGCCCATGATCCGCGCACACCATCGCAGCGCTCGCCGCTATCTCGACCGTCGGTACAGCTCCTGGTACCAGGCTCCGCTCCGCTGGGTGATCGCCCTGGGCCTGGCGGTTCGTGAACGGCTCGAGATCAGGAGCGCGCAGCGCGGGTGAGCCGCTTCATGCGGCACAATGGCCCGCATGCGTGGAATCATCCTGGCCGGCGGATCCGGCACTCGTCTGCACCCGATCACCCTCGGCATCAGCAAGCAGCTCGTCCCCGTCTACGACAAGCCGATGATCTACTACCCGCTCTCGACGCTGATCCTGGCGGGGATCCGAGACATCCTCATCATCACGACCCCGCACGACGCGGACCAGTTCCGACGACTCCTGGGTGACGGCTCGCAGTTCGGTGTGTCGATCGAGTACACGGTCCAGGCCGAGCCCAACGGCCTCGCCCAGGCATTCGTCCTCGGGGCCGACTTCATCGGCACCGAGTCCGCGGCCCTCGTCCTCGGGGACAACATCTTCTACGGTCCCGGCATGGGCTCGACCCTCTCGCGCTATGCGGACCTCGACGGTGGAGCCGTCTTCGCCTACCGGGTCGCGGACCCCACCTCCTACGGCGTCGTCGAGTTCGACGCGGCGGGCAAGGCGCTCTCGCTCGAGGAGAAGCCCGCAGCACCCAAGTCGAACTATGCGGTCCCGGGCCTGTACTTCTACGACAACGACGTCGTGGCCATCGCACGCGACCTCGCCCCCTCCGCCCGCGGCGAGTACGAGATCACCGACGTCAACCGGACCTACCTCGAGCAGGGGAGGCTGCAGGTCGAGGTCCTCCCGCGAGGGACCGCGTGGCTCGACACCGGCACGTTCGACTCGCTCGTCGAGGCGTCGGACTTCGTCAAGACCATCGAGCACCGCCAGGGCCTCAAGGTCGGCGCTCCCGAGGAGGTCGCCTGGCGTCGTGGCTTCCTCACGGACGACGAGCTGCGCGAGCGCGCCGAGAAGCTCGTCAAGTCGGGCTACGGCACCTACC
>NZ_JBHXBO010000062.1:0-20363 GCF_042726775.1 Oerskovia sp. NPDC060287 | reverse complement strand
CGACGCGATCGGTGACGGGTGCTCCGCACCCGGCGTCTCTCCAGGTCTCAGACCGCCCGGCGCACGATCGTCCGGCCGGCGACCCCCGCGAGCAGCGACCAGACCGCGACCCCGATCAGCAGGTTCACGAGCCCGGACAGCGCGGCCGACGTGGTGTCCGACGTCCAGGCGAACGGCAGGGCCGTGATGACGACGGTCACGAGCGCCATGATCCAACCGAAGAACGCTCGCGGCCTCGGCGTCGTGAGGATCAGCAGGTGCAGCAGGCCCGCCGCGAGGAGGGCCAGGATCGCCCCGTCGATCGCGAACGCGGCCTGGTGCGAGCCGGTCGTGAAGATGTCCGGCGGTGGGACGAGCGTGAACGAGAAGATGCGCTCGAGGATGATGACCGCCACGAGGCCGATGAGCGCCGCGACGAGCGCAGTGGCGGCGGCGCCGGCCCAGAAGCGGCCCACCTCGACCGCGAGACGCGGGTCCGCGGGGTTGACGGGCTCGTGCGGTGCGGGGAAGTCGGCCCGCGGGTCGGGCGGGACGACGGGCGGGATCGCAGGAGGCACTCCCTGGGGGAATCCGGGGGAGCCGGGCTGCGGGACGTTGCCGCGGGGCGGGAAGTTCGGGTCGCTCATGGTGCGTCTCCTGTCGTTGCAGGCTGCCGTTCCGGGCGCTCACTGGTCGGGGTGCTCAGTCCGTGGACACCGTCCCATCCTCGTGGCTGCTGTGGCAGCATGTGTCCTGTGACACACCTCGTCTCCCACCTCATTATCGAGTAGCGCGCCCGGCCACCACACCGGACGCGCAAACCTCCCGCACCCTCGGGGGGTTTTTTTGTTGCCTGACACCACCCCCGTCGGGCTTCGAAGCGCCGGGCACGAGCTTCACGAGAGCGACCGCCCGGCGCTCGGGAACGACGAGCACCCGGTGGCGCGCGGAAGCGTCCCGCCCTGATCCACCTAGAGTGGTCTCGCCCAGGCGGCACCGCTGGACCCCGAGATTCTCCCCAGAGAGCGGCACGATGACTTCCCAGGTGAACCCCGTAGCTCCTGCCACAGCGAGCGCACCCTCGACGTTCCACGTCTACGACACGACCCTGCGCGACGGCGCGCAGCAGGAGGGCATGAACCTCTCCGTCTCCGACAAGCTGGCGATCGCGCCCTTGCTCGACGAGCTGGGCGTGGGGTTCATCGAGGGTGGGTGGCCCGGGGCCATCCCCAAGGACACCGACTTCTTCTCGCGCGCGGCCAAGGAGCTCACGCTCAAGAACGCCGTGCTGGCCGCGTTCGGCGCCACGCGCAAGGCAGGGATCCGTGCCGCAGACGACCAGCAGGTCCTCGCCCTCGTCGCGTCTCAGGCGCCCGTCGTGACGCTCGTCGCGAAGTCCGACATCCGCCACGCCGAGCGCGCGCTACGGACCACCGGTGCCGAGAACCTCGCCATGATCACCGACACGGTCGCCTTCCTCGTGGCCGAGGGGCGTCGCGTGGTCCTGGACGCCGAGCACTTCTTCGACGGCTACCGGTTCGACCCGGCCTACTCGCGCGCCGCGGTCGAGGCCGCGTTCGCCGCGGGAGCCGAGGTCGTGGCGCTGTGCGACACCAACGGCGGCATGCTGCCCGAGTGGGTCGGCGAGATCGTCACGGACCTGCGCGACACCGTCGGGATCCCGGACGGCCTCTTCGCCCAGGCAGGCGACCCCCTCCTCGGCATGCACGCGCACAACGACTCGGGCTGCGCGGTCGCGAACTCGCTCGCGGCCGTCGCCGCGGGGGCCGCGCACGTCCAGGGGACCGTCAACGGCTACGGCGAGCGCACCGGGAACGCGGACCTCATCACGGTCGTCGCGAACCTCGAGCTCAAGCACGGGCGCACGCTGCTCGTCGACGGCGGCCTGCAGGAGACCACGCGCATCGCCCACGCGATCAGCGAGATCACCAACATCTCCCCGTACGCGCGCCAGCCGTACGTCGGGGCGAGCGCGTTCGCGCACAAGGCCGGGCTGCACGCCTCGGCGATCAAGGTCGACCCGGACCTCTACCAGCACATCGAGCCCACGCTCGTGGGCAACGACATGCGCATGCTCATCTCGGACATGGCAGGCCGCGCGTCGATCGAGCTCAAGGGCCGCGAGATGGGCTTCGACCTGTCGGACCAGGCCGACGTGCTCTCGCGCGTGACGCACCGCGTCAAGGAGGCCGAGGCCCGCGGGTACACCTACGACGCGGCAGACGCCTCGTTCGAGCTGCTGCTGCGCGAGGAGATCGCGGGCGAGCGGCCGCAGTACTTCCGGGTCGAGAGCTGGCGCACGATCGTCGAGCGGGCCGGGGGACGTGGCACCGAGGCGACGGCCGAGGCGACCGTCAAGCTGCACGCCGGTGGCAAGCGCATCGTCAAGACGGGCGAGGGCAACGGACCCGTGAACGCGCTCGACCACGCGCTGCGGCTCGCGCTGCGGCGCGTGTACCCGGAGATCGAGGCGTTCGAGCTGATCGACTTCAAGGTCCGCATCCTCGACACCGAGCAGGGCACGGACGCCATCACGCGCGTCCTCATCGAGATGACCGACGGGGCGACGTCCTGGTCGACGGTCGGCGTCGGGCCGAACCTCATCGAGGCGGCCTGGGAGGCGCTGACGGACTCCGCGATCTACGGGCTCATCCACGCGGGCGTCCTGCCGCGCTGATCCCCGGCAGGTCCCGGCGTCCGCCCGGCCCCTGCGACGCAGGAACGGGCGTGGCCTCCCGGTCACGCCCGTTCTCGTGCCCGCGTCAGCGGCGGGTCGCGGCCTCGAGCAGCTCGACGACGTGCACGTAGTCCTCGCCCGTCGCCCGGCTCAGGCCCATCTCGCACGTCCGGTTGCTCGACGCGTACGCGTCCGCGCGGCCGTGATCGCGCGCGTGGGCAGCGACCTCGGTGGCCTCGGCGCGCGTCGCCGCGGCCGTGAGCTCGGGGTGGAGCATCCCGCGGTCGCCAGCGAAGCCGCAGCACCCCGCGTCGAGGGGGAGCACGACGTCGTCGGCCACCGCGCGCGCGACCGCCTCGAGGTCGCCGACGACCCCCAGGTGGATCGACGAGCAGGTCGGGTGCAGGACGAGCGAGGCCAGCGTGCTGCCCGCGGTCCGCGGGTCGCGACCGGCCGCCTCGAGCGCGGGCAGCACGTCGTGGCGCACGAACGTCACGGCGTCCAGCACGCGCAGCCGCTCGAACCGGTCGCGCGCCTCGCCCACGAGGTGCGAGCCGACCCCCTCGAGGCCGTGCGTGCAGCTCGACGCGTCCGAGACGACGGGCAGGCGGCCGCTGTCGGTCGCCGCCCAGAGCGCGTCGAAGGTCCGCTCGGCCATCGCCGTGGCGCCGTCGGTCAGCCCTTTGGAGACCCAGGGCGTGCCGCAGCACAGGCCCTCGACGCCGTCGGGGATCGCGACCGAGATCCCGGCGCGCTCGCACAGCGCGAGGAACGCGGGGCCGACGCCGCCCGGGCTGGGCGAGGCGTCGGCGGGCGAGAAGAGCGAGCCCATGCACGACTGGAAGAAGACGACGCTCGCCGCGCCGTGCGCCGGGCGGTCACCGGGGGATACCCGTCGCGGTCCGGGCCCCGGGAGGTCGGGCCCCACGAGCGGCACGACGTCGTCGCCCAGCACCGCGCGTCCCACCTTCGACGCGGCAGTGACCAGGGGCGTGGGCACCAGGTCGACCACGCCGAGCGCGCCGCGCAGGCCCGTGACCGCGCCGCCCCAGTGGTCGGCGGCCACGCGCCCGGCGCGCTGGACCACGGCCCCGTGGCGCTGCGCGCGACGGACCTTCATGACCTTGCCCGTGTCGATCCCGACGGGGCACGCGGTCACGCACAGCGAGTCGACCGCGCACGTGTCGACCGCGGAGTACTCGTAGGCGCGCTCGAGCTCGCGGAGCTCGCCAGGGGCGGCCGTGACCATCTCGCGCAGCAGGGCGATGCGCTGCCGAGGAGTCGTCGTGACCGTCCGTGACGGGCACGCGGGCTCGCAGTACCCGCACTCGACGCACCGGTCGACGACGTCCGCGAGGTCTCCCGCAGCGGCCGTCCCGACGGGCGGCACGAGCTTGAGGTGCTGCAGGTGCGCCTCGTCGTCGTCGGTGAGGAGCACGCCGGGGTTGAGGATGCCCTCGGGGTCGCACAGTGCCTTGACCTCGCGCATCACGGCGTACAGGTCGTCGCCGAACTGCCGCCGGACGAACGGCGCCATGATGCGGCCCGTGCCGTGCTCGGCCTTGAGCGAGCCGCCACGGCCGAGCACCAGGCCCACCATGTCCTCGGTGAAGGCCGCGAAGCGGTCGAGCTCGCCGTCGTCGGACAGGCGCGGGGTGATCATGAAGTGCAGGTTGCCGTCCTTGGCGTGCCCGAACGTCACGGCGTCGTTGTAGCCGTGCTGCGCGAAGAGCCCGCCCAGGTCGCGGACCGTCGCGGTGAGGTCGGGGACCGGCACGACCAGGTCCTCGAGCAGGGCCGTGCTGCCCGGGGCGCGGGCTCCCGCGACCGCGGTGTACAGGCCCTTGCGGACGCGCCACAGCCGCCCACGGGCCGCGGGGTCGCGCGTCAGCTCGGCGGGCGTCGCGAGGTCGAGCGAGCCGACGACGGCGCGCGCGGCCTCCTCGAACGGCTCGAGCCCCTCGGCGCTCGTGGCCTGGTACTCGACGAGCAGGGCCGTCTGGGTCGTCGCGGTCGCGAAGGCCCGCATGGACGCGTCGGCGAGCGGGTCGGCCGCCGCGACGCGCAACGACGCCGCGTCGAGCAGCTCGATGGCCCGCGCGCCCGAGCCCGTGATGGTCGCGAGCGCGTCGGTCGCCTGCTCGAGCGCGTCGAAGACCAGGAGCGTGGTCGAGGCCGCGGGGAGCAGCGGGACGGTCCGGAACGTCACGTCGGCCACGAAGGCCAGCGTCCCCTCGGACCCCACGACCAGGTGCTCGAGGATCTTGACGGGAGACTCGTGGTCCACGAACGCGTTGACGCCGTAGCCCATGGTGTTCTTCATCGAGTACTGGTGGGCGATGGTCGCGCGCATGGCCTCGCTCGCCCGCACCCGGTCGCGGAGCGCGGCCAGGCCGCGGTGCAGCGCGGGCTCGAGCGCGCGCAGGCGGTCGTCGGCGTCGGGCGCTCCCGTGTCGAGCACGGTGCCGCTCGGCAGGACGAGCGTCATCGACTCGATCGTGCGGTAGGCCGTGTCGACCGTGCCGCACGCCATGCCCGAGGAGTTGTTCGCGACGACGCCGCCGATCGTGCACGCAATCTCGCTCGCAGGGTCGGGGCCGAGCCGTCGCCCGTGGCGCAGGAGCCGCCCGTTGACCGAGCGCAGCGTCACGCCCGGCTGGCAGCGCACGCGCGCGCCGTCGTCGAGCACCTCGACGCGCGTGAAGCGCGTACGGGTGTCGACGAGCAGCCCTGCGCCCGACGCCTGGCCCGACAGGCTCGTCCCGCCCGAGCGGAACGTGACCGGGAGCCCGCGGCGACGGGCCTCGGCGAAGGCGGCGACGACGTCGGGCACGTCCTGCGCGCGCGCGACCGCCTCGGGGCGCAGCAGGTAGTGCGACGCGTCGTGGGCCTGGGCGACCCTCGTCAGCAGGTCCGTGCGGATCTCGAGAGCCCGCGTCGTGGCGGCGGAGACGGTCGTCATGCTCGTGCCTTGCGCTCTCCGTCCAGCCGGTGGGGCTGGACCGCGTCGTAGGTGGCCTTGAGGTTGGCGCTCGTCTGGTCGTACAGACGCTGCGCGACCCGGACGAACAGGAAGTCGACGACCGCGAGCTGCGCGATGCGGCTCGACAGCGCGCCCGAGCGGAACTGCGTCTCGCGTGCCGTGGTGCCGAGCACGACGTCGGCCTCCTGCGCGAGGGGCGACTCGGGGAAGTTGGTGATCGCCACGCTCGTCGCCCCGCGCCGGTGCGCGATGCCGAGCGCGTGGTTGGTCTCGACCGTCTGCCCGCTGTGCGAGATCCCGATCGCGACCGCGCCCGGGCCGAGCAGCGCGGCCGACTGGAGCTGGAGGTGCGGGTCGGGCGACGCGAAGCACACGAGCCCGATGCGCTGGAGCTTCTGCGCGAGGTCCTGCCCCGTGAGCCCGCTCGACCCGACGCCGAACACGTCGATCCGTGGCGCGGCCGCGACGGCCGCGGCGACCTGCTCGAGCGCCCCGAGGTCGAGCATGCGCGCGGTCTCCTCGATGGTCCGCGCCTCGTGGAACGCGATCTTCGCGACGACGTCCTCGGCCGTGTCCGTCTCGTTGATCTCGCCGTGCGCGACGTTCGAGCGCTCCATCTCCATCTCGCGGCGCGAGGTGGCCTGCGCGAGGTCGATCCGGAACTCGGGGTAGCCCGCGTAGCCGATCGCCCGGCAGAACCGCACGACGGTCGCCTGCGAGGCGCCGGCGCGCGCGGCGAGCTCGTTGATCGTCGACCCGACGACGGCGGTCGGGTCCGCGAGCACCGCCTCGGCGATCCGGGCCTCGGCGGGGCGGAGCGTCGGCAGGGCCTGTCGGATGCGGACGAGTCCGTCACCTGTCATGTCGGATCTCCTGTGATCGGGGTGGGCGTGGACGGTGCGGGAACAGGGGGTTCGTCGCCGAGGCTCAGCCAGGGTGCACGGGCGAGGAGGGGAGCGGCAGGCGTGGGAGCGTCGGTGGTGCTGCTCGTGGCGCCCTGGGTGAGCAGCCGGGCCAGGTGGAGCGCGCCGTCGAGCGGGGTGCCCGCGGAGGGGACGAGCTCGGCGTCGGGGCGCAGGGCCGCGAACCGGCGTGCGAGGGCGCCCGTCAGGGACGGGCCGGCCGCGAGGACCCCGCCCGTGGCCGCGGCGAGGGGTGGCAGGCCGGGAGCGAGCGCGGCGGCGAGCGTCTCGGCCAGGTGCCTGCCTGCCTCGGTGAGGATCTGGACGCTCGCGGGGTCGCCCGCGGCAGCAGCCGCGGCGACGTCGGGGGTGAAGGACCCGAGGACCTGGGCGCGGTCGGCGCGCGTGTAGAGCTGGGCGGGCCAGGTCGGCACGGGGCCGAACCGCGCCTGGGCCGTGGCGAGGAGGGGACGCGAACCACCGGTCGCCCGCCCGTCGTGGGCCGCGAGGGCTGCCCGCAGCCCGTGCGCACCGATCCACGAGGCCGACCCGAGATCGCCCAGGAGATGCCCCCAGCCGTCGGTGCGGCGCCAGACGTCGCGGAGGTCGGTGCCCAGCGCGATCGCTCCTGTGCCGACCGCGACGACGGCTCCCGCTCGCCCGCCCAGGGCGCCCAGGTGGGCCGTGAGGGCGTCGGCTGCGACCGCGGTCCGGCTCGTCCCGAGGGACGTGCGGAGCGCGGCGTGGACCGTGGCGGGGTCCGGGACGAGCGTGGCGAGGCCCGTCGCGCCGACCGCGGCCGCGGCGACGACCGGGGGTGCGCCGTGGGGCTCGATTCTGGCCGCGACGAACGACGCGCACAGGTCGCGCACCACGTCGGCGACGTCGCTGCCGTCGGGTCCGATCGCGACGCTGCGCCCCGTGAGCTCGGTGCGGTGCCGTGCCTCGTCAGGGGTGACGGCGGGGTGGTCGGCGTCCGGCCCGTCGGCGGAGGGCGCGGGGACGGCGGGCAGGGGGACGGCGACGAGCCGGCTCCCGCTGCCGCCCACGTCGATCGCGACGAGCCAGCGGGGCGGCGTCGGGAAGGGTGGGGGCTCGGGAGAGGTGAGGGCGTCCGTAGCGCTCTCCGTGCGGGCGAGGTCGACGTCCGGCGTCCAGGTCACGCCTCATTCTGGCATGAAATTTCAGAACAGCACTAGACCGCGGAGAAAACTTCCACGCGTGTCGTCCGGCCGGGGGTGTGCGGCGGGGAGGGCGTCGGGGCGCCGTGCTGCTTGGAGGTTACTCCTCCTTGTGGTTCACGTCACGGGTGCTCGGCGGTCGCGGGCGCCCGCGAGGGGACGGGGCGCGTGCCGCGCGACGTACCGTGGTCACCATGAGAGGCGAGTACAAGGTTCCCGGTGGCAAGCTCGTGGCGGTCGACGTCGAGACGGACGACGGGAGGCTGTCGCGCGTCGCGCTGAGCGGAGACTTCTTCCTCGAGCCCGACGACGCCCTCGAGGGCATCAACGCGGCCCTGACGGGGCTGCCCGAGACCTCGACCGTGGCCGACCTGGCCCGGGCCGTCGAGTCCGTCCTGACCGACGACATCACCATGGTCGGGTTCTCTCCCGAGGCCGTGGCGATCGCGGTGCGCCGCGCGCTCGGCCACGCGACCGGCTGGGACGACCACGTCTTCGAGATCATCCACGAGGGCCCCGAGCAGCCCGCGATGCACCTCGCGCTCGACCAGGTGCTGACCGAGGAGCTCGACGCCGGGCGTCGCGGCCCCACGCTGCGCATCTGGGAGTGGGGGGCGCCGGCCGTCATCATCGGCTCGTTCCAGTCGCTCCGGAACGAGGTCGACCCCGCAGGTGCCGACAAGCACGGCATCACCGTGGTCCGCCGCATCTCGGGCGGCGGAGCCATGTTCGTCGAGCCGGGCAACACGATCACCTACTCGCTCACCGTCCCCGCCTCGCTCGTCGAGGGGCTGAGCTTCGAGCGCTCCTACGCGTTCCTCGACGACTGGGTGCTGGGGGCGCTCGCCGACGTCGGCGTCGAGGCGACCTACAAGCCGCTCAACGACATCGCGTCGCCGGCCGGGAAGATCGCCGGCGCCGCGCAGAAGCGACTGCGCGGGGGAGCGGTGCTGCACCACGTGACCATGGCCTACGACATCGACGCCGACAAGATGCTCGAGGTCCTGCGCATCGGCCGCGAGAAGATGAGCGACAAGGGCACCAAGAGCGCCAACAAGCGCGTCGACCCCCTGCGCTCGCAGACCGGCATGGCGCGCGAGGACGTCATCGAGGCGTTCAAGGCGCACTTCCGCTCGCGCTACCGCACGGTCGAGGGTGGCGTCACGCCCGACGAGCGGGCTCAGGCCGAGGAGCTCGTGCGCACCAAGTTCGGTACCCCCGAATGGACCGCGCGCGTCCCGTGACGCGATAGGGGCGGGCGCCGGTGGCCGGCCGGGCGGAGGCCCGGCGACCACCGGCCTGCCCTGCCGGCCTGAGGGGCAGGCGGCCACCTGCCTGCCCCGGCGCACGCCCGGGCGCGCTCGCGGGGCGCCGGGAGCCGCCGTGTGCCGGGCAGGTTAAGAACGTGTCACAACTTCGCGACCGGCTTCCCTCTGCCCGTCGATGGCGGTAATCTTCACGGACACCCAACCTGATGTAAGTTTATTTCAGAGTCGAAGGGGCCCGAGGATCCGGTGCCCCACGAACGATCAGGTCCGCAGGGACGAACGGCTGGCCGCGACGCGGCAGCCGACCAGAAAGGAAGTCACGGCATGCAGCGACGCAGCACGGTGGCCGTCACGGGCACACTCCTCCTGGCGCTCGGCCTCACCGCGTGTGGCGGCGGGGACAGCAGCAGCGGCGAGAGCACGGGGGACGCAGCCGCCGCCGACCACTCCGGCGAGACCCTCACGGTCTGGATCATGGAGGGCACCAACCCCGACGGGGACGCCTTCTTCGACGAGGTCACCACCGCCTTCAAGGAAGAGACGGGCGCCGACCTCCAGATCGAGTTCCAGCCGTGGGCCAGCGCCCACGACAAGTTCACGACCTCCATCGCGGGCAACACCACGCCGGACGTCGCCGAGCTCGGCACCACGTGGACCGGCGAGTTCGCGGAGGTCGGCGCACTGTCCGACCTCTCGGACAAGATCAAGGCATCCGGCCTCGAGGAGGACCTGGTCCCCGGGCTCGTCGAGTCCGCGACGCTCGACGGGGCCCAGTACGGCATGCCCTGGTACGCGGGCGTGCGCTCGATCGTCTACCGCAAGGACCTCTTCGAGGCGGCCGGCATCGAGGTGCCGACGACCTGGGCAGAGCTGCAGACCGCAGCAGAGACGCTCAAGGCCGCGAACCCCGGCCTGATCCCCTTCCCGATCGCGGGCGACAGCCAGTACGGCGCCATGCCCTTCATCTGGGGTGCGGGCGGCGACCTGGCCGTCAAGGACGGTGACACCTGGACGTCCGAGATCAACTCGCCGGACTCCGTGAAGGGCCTCGAGTTCTACACCGGTCTCGCGACCGAGGCGGGGCTGTCCACCGCGGCGGCCACGACGTGGAAGGAGACCGACCTCCTCTCCAACTTCGAGCAGGGCAACGTCGGCATGATGATCTCCGGCAGCTGGACCCCGGGCAAGATCCTCACGGACGTCCCGGACATGGCCGACAAGATCGGCGCGTTCCCCATCCCGGGCGAGACCGACGGGCTGTCGGACTCGTTCCTCGGCGGGTCGCACCTGGGCGTCTTCGCGGCCAGCGAGAAGCAGGACCTCGCGTGGGAGTTCGTCGAGATGATGACCACGGGCAAGTTCGCCGAGGAGTGGGGCAACCAGTCCGGCTACTTCCCGGGTCAGACCTCGCTCCTCGAGAAGGTCATCGAGGAGAACGACCCGCTCGTCGCGCCGTTCGCCCAGCAGATGGTCGAGGCCGGCGCCTCGGTCCCGGTGACGCCGCTCTACGGCCAGATCCAGGGCAAGAAGACGGTCGAGACCATGCTGCAGTCGATCCTCTCGGGCAGCGCCACGGTGCAGGAGGCCGCCGACACCGCGGCCGCCGACATGAACGAGACCTTCGGGTCCTGACGAACCCATGGCAGATCTGCACTCGGTTCCCGGCGCGTCGGCCGACCAGCTGACGCGCCGGGCCCCGGCCCCGGCCCCCTCGTCCACCCCGCGCCGCCGCTCCGGCATGCGCGGCCTGCTCGGGCACAAGTCCCCGCTGCGCCCCTGGCTGCTCCTGGCCCCTGCGCTGGCCGTCCTCGGCGTGCTGCTCCTGTGGCCCCTGGTCCGCGTCGTGATGATCTCTCTGCAGGACTACGGCCTGCGCCAGATCGCGTCGGGAGAGTCGAACTACATCGGCTTCGACAACTACGCCGCGATCTTCGGCGACTCGTTCCTGTGGACCGTCGTCCTGCCCAACACGATCGGCTTCGCCGTCGCGTGCGTGGTGCTGACGGTCGTCCTGGGCACGGCCGTCGCGCTGTTCCTCAACAACCTCGGGACGTTCTGGCGCACGATCTGCTCGACCGCGATCATGGTCGCCTGGGCCGTGCCCGCGATCACCGGTACCTACGTGTGGATCTGGATCTTCGACCCGCTCAACGGCCTGGTCTCGTCGGTGCTCGACTCGGTCGGGCTGATCGACCCCGCGACCACCAACTGGTTCACCGAGCGCCTGAGCTTCTACGCGATCGCGACGCTCAACGTCGTGCACCACGGCTTCCCGTTCGTCGCGATCACGGTCCTCGCGGGCCTGCTGACGATCCCCAAGGAGCTGCACGAGGCCGCCATGATGGACGGAGCCTCGCCCTGGCGCCGGTTCTGGGCCATCACCGCGCCCATCCTGCGCCCCGTCTTCGCGGTCGTCACGATCCTGTCGACCATCTGGGACTTCAAGGTCTTCACGCAGATCTACCTGATGCCGGGCGGAAACGGCGGCAACAAGGAGGTCTTCAACCTCGGCGTGTGGTCCTACATCCAGTCCTTCGCGCAGGGCAAGTACGGGATGGGCTCGGCGATCGCCGTGCTGCTCACCCTGATCCTGCTCGGGATCACCGTCGTGTACATGCGCACCCTGTTCAAGGAGGAGGAGCTGTGAGCGCCCTGACCGGTACCCCGTCCAGCGCCCCGCGCGCTGGAGACCGCACGGGGGGCGGAACGACCGACGACCGTGCCTCGCTCGCCCCGCGCCCCCCGCAGGTCCTGCGGGTCAAGGCGCGCAAGCGCCCCCTGCCCACCGCGGGCAAGGTCGTGGGCATCGTCGCGCTGCTCGTCTTCGCGCTGTTCCCGGCCTACTGGATGTTCTCCTCGGCGATCGACCCCGAGGCCGCGACCCGCGGGGCGCGGATCCTGCCCGCCGGCGTCACGTGGGACAACTTCGTGACCGTGATCGACGACGGCGGGTTCGGCCAGTACCTCCGGAACTCGATCGTCGTGGCGATCGGCGCCGTCGTGTTCTCCTCGGTGCTCGCGCTGCTCGCCGCGGTGGCCGTGAGCCGCTTCAGGTTCCGCTTCCGCAAGTCGATCCTCGTGCTCGTCCTCATGGTGCAGATGGTGCCCCTCGAGGCCCTCGTCATCCCGCTGTTCCTCCAGATGCGCACCCTCGGCATGCTCAACTCGCTCCTGGGCCTGACGATCGTCTACATCGCCTTCTCGCTGTCGTTCGCGATCTGGATGCTGCGCGGCTTCGTCGCGGCCGTCCCGGTCGAGCTCGAGGAGGCCGCGTACCTCGACGGCGCCTCGTGGGGTCGCATGTTCTGGAAGATCCTGCTGCCGCTCGTCGCCCCCGGCGTCGTCGCCACGAGCGTCTTCTCGTTCATCACGGCCTGGAACGAGTTCATCTTCGCCCTGACCTTCCTGCAGCAGTCGGCCAAGTACACCGTGCCGATCGGCCTGCAGAAGTTCTTCGGCGAGAACACGACCGACTGGGGCGCGGTCATGGCCGCCTCGACCCTCATCACGCTGCCCGTGATCGTCTTCTTCGTCCTCGTGCAGCGCAACCTGTCCTCCGGCCTGACCGCTGGGTCGGTGAAGGGATGACCACCGTGCACCACGACGCGCTGCGCGCCGTCAACGGCGTCCTGCTCCCCGGTTTCACGGGGACGGACGCCCCGGCCTGGCTGCTCTCGGCCTGCGAGGAGGGCCTCGCGGGCGTCATCTACTTCGCGTACAACACGCCCGACGTCGCCACGACCGCCAGGCTCTCGGCGAGCCTCCACGAGGTCTCGCCCGACCTGTTGATCGCGATCGACGAGGAGGGCGGGGACGTCAGCCGGCTCGAGGCCGCCACGGGGTCGAGCATCCCGGGGGCGGCTGCGCTCGGGACGATCGACGACGAGGACCTCACCGAGCGGGTCGGGCTCGCGCTCGGCCGCCTGCTCGCCGCGACGGGCGTGGACCTCGACCTCGCCCCCGTGCTCGACGTCAACTCCCGGACCGAGAACCCCGTGGTCGGTGTGCGCGCGTTCGGCGCGACGCCCGACCTGGTGTCCCGGCACGGGGCCGCGTTCGTGCAGGGCCTGCACCGGGCCGGGGTCGGGGCGTGCGGCAAGCACTTCCCGGGGCACGGCGCGACCGACGTGGACTCCCACCTGTCGCTGCCCGTGGTCGACGACCCGCTCGAGACGATCCGCGAGCGCGACCTGCCGCCGTTCGTCCGGGCCTTCGAGCCCGACGTGGCGATCGACTCGATCATGACCGCGCACCTGCTGGTCCCGGCGATCGGCCCGCGGCCCGTCTCGCTCGAGCCCGCGGCTGCCCTCGTGGCACGGGAGATGGGCTTCGAAGGGCCGATCATCACCGACGCCCTGGACATGGGCGCGGTCAAGGGCGCCGACGGGATCGGCGAGGTCGCCGTCCAGGCGATCGAGGGCGGGGCCGACCTGCTGTGTCTCGGCACCACGGTCGGGCGCGACGACGAGGAGCTGTTCCGCCAGGCGCAGAGCGCGCTCCTCGCGGCCGTCGAGCAGGGCCGGGTCACGATCGAGCGCCTGCTCGGGTCCGCGGCCCGCACTGCGCGCACGGTGCGCCGGGTGCGCGAGCTCCAGGCCTCCGCGGGCGCGACGTGCGGCCCGACCGAGGCGACCGCTGCGCTCGAGGCGCTCGCCGCCGTCGGGCAGGAGGCCGCCGAGCGGGCCGTGCGCACGCACGGACCCCGCACGCACCTCGACCCCTCCGGCCCCGCACCCGAGGTGATCGACCTGCGCCAGCGGTTCGACCACGCCGCGGGGCGCACCGCCCAGCACGTCCAGAACGCGCTCCGGGCGACCTTCCCCGGCACCGACGTCCACGTCTTCTCCGACCCGGCCGGGTGGGAGGCGACGCTCGCCGCGGTCTCGGCGGTCCTGTCCGCAGACGACCCCGTCCGCCCCCTCGTCGTGATCACCCGCGAACCCGTCCCGGGCAGCCGCGAGGCCGGCATGCTCGACGCCCTGCGCGGCGCGCGCCCCGGGCTCGTCGTGGTGCACACCGGGTTCCCCGACGCCGTGCCCGCCTGGTTCGGGGACGAGACCACCGTGGTCGTCGCGTGCGGCACCGGACGTGCCAACGCGCGCGCCGCCGTCGGGCAGCTGACCGCCGCCACCGCGGAGGTGACCCGATGATCGTCCTCGGCCTGTCCTCGGGCACGTCGGTCGACGCGATCGACGCGGCCGCCGCCGACTTCCACCTGGGCCCCGACGGGGTCCTGCGCATGCGCCCCCTGGGGCACACCGAGTACGAGTGGCCTGCGGCGCTGCGCGAACGCATCCTCAAGGCGCTGCCGCCGGCTCCGGTCGACATGGGCGAGGTCACGCAGCTCGACACGCTCATCGGGCAGGAGTTCGGCCGTGCCGGACGCCAGGCCATCGACGACGTGGCGGGCGGCGACGTCGACCTCGTCGCGTCGCACGGCCAGACGCTCTACCACTGGGTCGTGGGCGCCCGCGCGCACGGCAGCCTCCAGCTCGGCAACGCCGCCTGGATCGCCGAGCGCACCCGTCGCCCCGTCATCAACGACTTCCGGGTCGCGGACATCGCCGCGGGCGGGCAGGGGGCGCCGCTCGTGAGCGTGCTCGACGCGCTGTGGCTCGGGCGCGACCCGCAGTCCCCGGACGGCGCGCCGGCCGGGCTCAGCGCGGCGCTCAACATCGGCGGGATCGCGAACGTCACGCTCGTCGGCGAGGTCGAGGCGCCCGTGACCGGCTGGGACACCGGGCCCGGCAACTGCCTCATCGACCTCACGATGCGCCGGCTCACGGGAGAGCCCTTCGACCGCGACGGCGCCCTGGGCGCGACCGGGACCGTGGACCAGGCCGCGCTGCGTGCGCTGCTCGACGACCCGTACTTCGCGGCCAAGGCCCCCAAGTCGACCGGTCGCGAGCTGTTCGACGCGACCTACGTGCCGCGCAAGCTCGCCGCGGTCCGCCCCGACCTCACGGGGGCCGACCTCGTCGCGACGCTCACCGAGCTCACCGCCGTGACCATCGCGGAGGGCCTGCTCTCGGTCGCTCAGGGCGCCCACCGTGACGGTGACCCCCAGCGCGAGGTGCGTCGCGTCGTCGTCTCGGGCGGCGGGGCGCACAACCCGACCCTGCTCGCCCGTCTGCGCGCCTACCTGCCCGAGGGGTGCGAGCTCCTCACGGCCGACCAGCTCGGCATGCCGATCGACGCCAAGGAGGCGTACCTGTTCGCGCTCCTCGGCTTCCTGTCGGCCCACGGGGTCGCCGGGACCGCCAAGGGCGAGCAGCGTCGACGCTCGACCGGGGCGCGCCGCGCGACCGTGCTCGGCTCGCTCACCCCGCCCACCCCCTTGATCTGGCCCGCGTTCACCGGGCCCATCCGCCGGCTCGTGCTGGCCAACACCCCGTTCGGGCTCGCCCCGATGCCGAAGGGAACGCACCGATGACCGACACCCGCCCCGCCACCCAGGGGGACCTCTCGGCCGGGCACGCCTCCGCCGCCGAGGACTGGCAGGAGGTGCTCCGGCTCGCGTCGCCGACCGAGGAGCGCAACCCGCGCACCACGGACATCGACCTGCTCCCCACGGCCGAGGTCGTGCGGCGCATCACCGACGAGGACGCGGGCGTCGCGGACGCCGTGCGTGCCGAGGCCGACCGCATCACCGCGGCCGTCGACCTGGCCGTGGCCGCGCTGCGCGGCGGTGGCAAGGTCCACTACTTCGGGTCGGGCACGTCGGGCCGCCTCGGCGTGCTCGACGCGGTCGAGCTGCTGCCCACCTACGGCGTGGGGGAGGAGTGGTTCGAAGCCCACCTCGCCGGGGGCGCGGGCGCCATGATGCTCGCTGTCGAGGGAGCCGAGGACGACGTCGAGCTCGGCCGCGCCGACGCCGACGAGGTCCGGGCCGGCGACCTGGTCGTGGGTCTCGCGGCGAGCGGGCGCACGCCCTACGTGGGTGGCGCGTTCGACGTCGCGCGCGAGCGCGGCGCCGCGACCGTGCTCGTGAGCGCCAACCCGCAGGCACGCCTCGCGTCGCGCGTCGACGTCGCGATCCTGCTCGACACGGGCCCCGAGGTCGTCACGGGCTCGACCCGCATGAAGGCCGCCACGGCGCAGAAGCTCGTGCTCAACACGTTCTCGACCGCGACCATGATCCGGCTCGGCAAGACGTACTCGAACCTCATGATCGACGTCCGCCCGACCAACCAGAAGCTCCGTGCCCGGATCGTGCGCATGCTCGTCCAGGCCACGGGGCTCGAGACCGACGAGTGCGAGCAGACCCTGCACCGTGCCGGCGGCGAGATCCACGTCGCGCTCGTCATGCTGCTCGCGGGCGTCGGCGTCGACGAGGCGCGCGAGGCCCTGCGGGGAGCCGGGGCGCCCGGCGTGCGCCGAGCGCTCGAGCTGCTGGGGGCCTAGGGCCCCGGGGCCTCAGGGCCGGGGCGGCCTGGGGCAGCCCGCGTCCCCCCGTGACCCAGGCCGTCACCTGTGCCGATCCCGGCGGTCGTCCTCGACCGCCGGGATCCGTCGTCCCTACCGGGGCTCGGTCGCGGGCACCGCAGCGGGCAGCGCCGCGGCGACCTGCGCCTGGAGCTCGGTGATGATCTTCTGGGCCCGTGCCGCGCCGATCGCACCGGCCGCGATGCCCGTGCTCACGAGCGAGACCCGCACGATCGAGCCCGACTCGCCGAGCGCGAACGTGCTGACCTGGATCTTCAGGTGCTGGCTGGCCTTGCCCGCGAACGCACCGAAGGCCAGCGTGACCCACCGGGTGCCCCGCTCGCCGTCGGCGCTGTGCGTACCGGTCGGGGTGAGCCGGACGCCGGCCTCGGTGAGGGTCGCGTGGGCGATGTCGCGCGCCGCGTCCGGGTGGGCGGAGGTGTGGAGGTCGAGCGTGGAGGCCATGGTCTTCCGTTCGTCGTGGCCGAGCGCCCGGCCCCCAGGACAGGGCGGGCGCGTCCGAGGACGACGACGAGTATGGCGGCAACGGGTCGTGGTGAACAGCCCCGTCCGCCGACGGTCCTCGGCGGTGGTCCCGTGGACGGATGGCCAGGAGCGTGGGCCGGTCGTGCGGGCCGGACGACCGGGAGCGCGGGCCGTCCTGCAGCCCGTCAGCCGGCGGGCGCAGCGACGGCACGGGCTCCGAACACCGCGGTCCCCACGCGCACGATCGTCGCGCCCTCGGCGATCGCCGCCTCGAGGTCTCCGCTCATGCCCATCGACAGCTCGCGCGCCTCTCCCGTCCCTGGGGCGCCGCTCGCTAGCACCTCGTCACGGATGTCGCGAAGCCGGGAGAACCCGGCGCGCACCAGCGCGGTGTCGGGGGAGTTCGCCCCGATCGTCATGAACCCCGTGAGGCGAAGACCCTCCAGGGCGGCGACCTGACGGGAGAGGTGCGCGGCGCCGTCGGGCCCCACGCCCGCCTTGGACTCCTCGCCCGACACGTTGACCTGGACCATCACGTCGAGCGTGCGGCCCTCGCGCGCGCAACGGCTCGCGAGGGCCTCGGCGAGCGCGAGCGAGTCGACCGACTCGACGCCCGTGGCCGTGGCCAGGACCTGGTTGACCTTGTTGCGCTGCAGGTGCCCGATCATGTGGACCCGCACCGAGCCGTCCGCGACCAGGTCGGCGAGGTCGGCGGCCTTGGCGACGAGCTCCTGGACGCGGTTCTCGCCGATCAGCGTCGCGCCCGCGGCCACGACCGCGCGGACCGCCGCGGCGTCCTGCGTCTTGGTCGCGACGAGGAGCTGCACCTCGTCCGGGGCCCGGCCCGCGGCGAGGGCCGCTGCGTCGATGCGCGCGCGCACCGCGGCATAGCGGTCGGCGATGGTCGGGGTCGTGCCGAGAGGGGAGCTGCCGGGGGCGGAGTGGAGGGGGGACACGCGAGCAGTCTAGTTTTCGGCGGGCGCGCGCCGGGCCGGGGTGTGTCCTGCCCGACGGCGTCGCGCACCCCGGGAGGGCAGCGCACCGTGGGTGGGGCGAGCCGGGCGTCCGCGGGCTGCGCAGGTCCGGTGGCGCGGCCGACCCCTCCGCGTGGGCGGGCTGGGGGAGAATCGGGGCATGAACGCGATCCTGAACGTCATCTGGCTGATCTTCGCGGGCCTCTGGCTCGCGCTCGGCTACGTCCTGGCCGGCATCATCTGCTGCGTCCTCATCATCACCATCCCGTTCGGGATCGCGAGCTTCCGCATCGCCGGCTACGCGCTGTGGCCGTTCGGGCGCACGGTCGTCGACAAGCCCACGGCCGGCGCGTTCTCCACGATCGGCAACGTGATCTGGGTGATCTTCGCCGGGATCTGGCTCGCGATCGGGCACGTGATCACCTCGATCCCGCTGTTCGTCTCGATCATCGGCATCCCGATGGGTATCGCCAACCTCAAGATGATCCCCATCTCCCTGCTGCCGCTCGGCAAGCAGATCGTGCCGACGAACGCGCGCTTCGGGGCCTGAGGGGTCACGATCGGGTGGGGCCGCTGACGTCGACGGCGACCTGACGTGACGACGACGGGAGAGCCATGCCGGGCGGGAGCGGCGGCCAGGGGGTGCGTCCGGGCCTGAGCCTGCGACGCACCTGGTGGCGCGTGCTCGACTACGCGAGCGTGCTCCGCTGGCAGGCCGCAGGCATCACGTCCCGGGTGGACCCTGACGGCCTGCGCACCCCGGCCCACCCGGTCGGGCCGCCCGTCGTGCTCGTCCCGGGCGTGTACGAGTCGTGGCACTTCCTCCTGCCGCTCGCCACCCTGCTGCACGAGCACGGCGTGGCTGTCCACGTGCTCCCGGAGCTCGGCGACAACCGTCGGCCCGTCGCCGCCGGGGCAGCCGTCCTCGGCCGCTACGTCCGCGAGCACGACCTGCGCGACGTGGTCGTCGTCGCGCACAGCAAGGGCGGGCTCATCGGCAAGCTCGCCATGGTGCGCGACGACCCCGAGGACCGGATCGCGTCGATGATCGCGATCAACACGCCCTTCGCCGGGTCGGCCTACGCGCGCTGGTTCGTCGCGCCCGCGGTGCGCGCATTCATCCCGAACGACGCGACGATCGTGGCGCTGTCCGCCGAGCGGGACGTGAACGAGCGCATCACCTCGGTGCACAGCCGGTGGGACCCGCACATCCCCGCGGGCAGCTTCCTCGAGGGGGCGCAGGACGTCGTGCTCGACACCCCGGGCCACTTCCGGCCGCTCGCCGACCCCCGGCTGCACGCGCTCCTGCTCGAGCGGATCGTCGGGGCGTAGGGCTCTCCGGGGGGTGGCAGGGGCGGCCCTGTCGTGGGCGTCGTGGGCGTCGTGGGTGTCGTGCCGGGTGACCCGACGCGGACGTTGCCGCGATCCGTTGCGGACGTGCCGCGACCAGCGGGCGGCGTGTGCCGTCGTCGGGCCGACGGAGGTGCCGCGACCTGTGGGCGGCGCGTGCGGTCGTCGGGCCGCGCGGCCCCGCCCGCGGGCGGTCAGTCGCGCGGGAGCTGAAGGACGCGGGTCAGGCCGGGGGAGTCGGGGTCGTCGACGATCTTCACGCCGTCGAGCCAGGACCCGATCACGTGCGCGAGCTCGCCGGGGTGGCTGAAGTTGATCGCGTGCGCGGCCCCCTCGATCAGCGCGATCGTGATGTGGTCGCCCGCCATGCGGCTCACCTCCCGCACCCGCGTCGGGGGCGGCATGAGCGGGTCCCTGCTCCCGATGACGGCGAGCGTCGGGACCGCCGACGCGACGATGCGCTCCAAGGACGGGAACCGGGTCAGCTCGCTGAACAGGTGGAACGTGTTGATCGGCCCGAACCTCACGTAGTCCGGGACCGCCACGCGCGCCATCTTGCGGCTCTCGCGCGGACCGTCCGCCGCGAGCTGCCGGATGGCCCGCGCCAGACCCTGGTTGTGCACGCCCCCCGCCGGAGACACGAGCACGATGCGGTCGACCCGGTCGGGCGCGCTGTGCGCGACCTCGAGGCTGATGGGGCAGCCCATCGAGTTGCCGACCAGGACCACCTTCTCGAGCTCGAGGGAGTCGAGGATCCGGATCAGCGCGTTCGCCAGGGCAGGGATCCCGAGCGTGTAGTCCCACCGTTCGCTCCGGCCGTACCCCGGCAGGTCCGGGACGAGGTTCGTGGCCCGCGCGGCCAGCCGGCGGGCGGTCGGCATGAGGTAGGTGCCCGAGATCGCGAAGCCGTGCACGTGGACGATCGGCAGGGCGTCCGGGACGTCGGCGCTGCGCCGGTAGAACACCGGGTGCCCCGCGACGTCGACGGTTCCCTCGGTCCATCCCTCGGCGTTCACGACCATGAGACCGATCGTGGCACCGCGGCCCAGCGGGGGCCACCGGTGCGGGTCGGTTGCCGGGCGCGGCCGGGTGGGTTGCCGAGCACGAGGTTGCGGTC
>NZ_JBHXBO010000061.1:0-20431 GCF_042726775.1 Oerskovia sp. NPDC060287 | reverse complement strand
GTCGCGTCCACGACCGTCCGCCCACCGAGGGCCGCGAAGCTGCGGATCTCGGCCTCGACGGCCGCGACCGGCTTGTCGGCGATGTTGTCGGCGCAGCAGTACGGGTCCTGGCGCAGCGCCCAGGCGACCGAGGCGGACACCGGCTCGCGGACCACGGCCTGGGAGAACTCGTAGCTCGGCGCGTCGAGCACACCGGAGAGGTCGTTGAACAGGTGCTCGTGGGGCAGGGTCAGCCCCAGGTCCTGTGCGGCGACGGGTCCGGTGACCGTCTGGACGAACCCTGCCGGCGTGACGTTCATCGCGGGCTCACCTCTCCTGCTTCACCACCGCCGACGGCGGCGGCCACGGCGGTGTCGGCTGTCGCCTCCGGCGACTTCCCCGACGGGATCATGCCGATCACCGCGGCGATCAGCGCGATCACGGTGCCGATGATCGTGGCGGCGTAGATCGTGTGGCCGAGCGACGGGATCGCAGCGTCGATGAGGAGCGAGCCGACGAGCTGACCCGCGGTGGACGCGAGCCCCAGGAGCAGCAGCCCCAGCCCGCGGACCAGGAGGGCCATGAGGGCGATCGAGAGAAGGCCGAGCGGGCCGCCCAGGTACATCCACCACGAGCCGGGGAGCTGGAAGTCGACGCCCGAGGTCATGGCGCGGATCGCGTAGGCGATGCCGAGGGCCGTGAAACCGACCAGGAAGTTCCAGCCGATCGAGACGAGCATCGAGCCCGTGGCGTCGGCGACGGCCGCGTTGCCCGCGGGCTGCCAGCCGGCGAGGAGACCGCCGACGAACGGCATGATCGCGAGGGCGATGGTGTGCGGGGCCGAGAAGTTCGGCGAGATGACGATGACCGTCGCGACGATCGCGAGGACCGCGCCGGCGAGGCGGAAGAACGTGAGCGGCTGCTTGACCGAGGCCGTGACGCCCAGGCGGTCGCAGATCACGCCCGAGATCACGAGACCCGAGATGAGCGAGATCTGGAACGTCGCGACGCCCAGGACGCCGACCGTCACGCCCTCGGACAGGACGATGACGGCCCCGCACAGGCCCGCGAGGAAGTTCCACCACGGGATGGTGCGGCCCTTGATGAGGCGCGGGATCGCGAGCGCCTCGCGACGCGTCACGGGACGCGCGAACACGATGACGAACATCAGGACCAGGCCCGTGCCGAACGAGATGAGGGCGGCCGCGTGGCCGTCGCCGATCGTCTTGCCCAGCTGCCCGTTGACGGCCGCCTGCATGGGGCCCAGGGCTCCGGCCAGGACGGTCGCGAGGACGAGGAGCGCGGTCGCGGTGCTCTTGACCTTGCTGCGCTGGGGTGTCGGGTCGACCGTCTGGACGCCTCCCGGGCGGGAGCCGGTGGTCTCCGGCGTGGTGTGCTTCATTGCTTGGCCGTGCCTTTCATCTTTCGACGGTACGTCGGATCGGTGGACCGATCGAACGGCCAGCCCTGGGTCGACGCTGAGTGGTCGGGCTGGGTGGGGGGTCGTGCGGGTCGTGCTGTGCCGGGCGGGTCACTGCTCCGGTGCGGAGTCCTCCGGTCGTGCGGCAGGGACCTCGTGGGCGAGCGGCAGGGACTCGATCGCCCCGTCGCGAGTGGTCGTGACGGCCGCGACGCGGGCCGCCCAGCGGGCTGCCCCGACGAGGTCCTCGCCGCGCAGCAGGCCGTCGGCGAGGGCAGCGCAGAAGCTGTCGCCCGCGGCCGTGGTGTCGATCGCGTCGACGCGTACCGCGGGCACGGGCGTCGGGAGCCCGTCGCGGGGGACGACGACCGAGCCGTCGGCCCCGAGGGTCACGACGACGTCACCCGGGAACGCGAGCCCGCGCACCATGGCCACGACGTCCGCGAGCGACGCCGGGGCCTCGCCGGCTCCTGCGAGGGTCGCGAGCTCGAACCGGTTGGGGACCAGGACGTCGAACCGGTCGCGGATCTCGGCCGGGACCGGGACCGCGGGGGCCGGGTTGAGGATGGTCGTCCCGGTCGCGAGGCGCGTGACCGCTGCGAGCGAGCCGAGCGGCGTCTCGCACTGGCACAGCACGACCTGCGCGTCGGTGACGGCGCGCACCGCGGAGTCCCGTGAGTCGACGAACGACTCGTCGACGTCGCCGTTGGCACCTGCCTCGATGACGATGGTCGACTCGGGCTGCTCCCAGAGGATCACGGCCGTGCCGGTGGGCTGCTCGGACGAGGCGACCGACGTGACGTCGAGCCCCTCGGCCACGAGCCGGGCCGTGATCTCACGGCCCGCGTCGTCGTCCCCGACGGCCCCGACCATCGCGACGCGGCGGCCGAGCCGCGCGGCGGCGACGGCCTGGTTGGCCCCCTTGCCGCCCGGCGAGCGCTTGAGGCCGGTCGCGCTGATGGTCTCGCCCGAGCGCGGGATCCGGTCGACGGTCAGCCGGACGTCCATGTTGAGGCTGCCGACGACCGTGATCTCGGGGGCATGGGCGGGGGCGCCCCCGCTCCCGTGGTCGGCGCTCATCAGCCCGCGAGCCAGGTCACGGCCTGGCCGAAGAGCTTCGCGTAGCCGGACCACTCCATGAACTCGCGCGGGGCCCAGTGCGGGGAGATGTCGGACGCGAAGGCCAGCGTGCGGCCCTCGCCCTCGGTGCGCACGGCGACGAGGGGGCGCCCCTCGATCGTGGCGAGGACGGTCGCGTCGGCCTTGGCGGTGAGCTTCTGGTAGCCGAGCAGGATGGGCCACTCGGCGTCGAGGCCCGCGGTCACGGGGTGCTCGACGTCGGTCAGGACGCCGCCGATGCCCTCGGGGGTCTCCTCGCGGTCGTCGTACGGGAGGATCTCGACGGGCAGCACGGCCTCGACCGCGGTGCCGTGGTAGTTGGCCTTGGCCTGGAAGCCCTGGAAGCTGAGGTAGCCACCGGCCATCATGAGGCCGCCGCCGCGACGCACCCACTCGGCGAGGAGCTTGATGCGGTTCGGGAAGGGACGCCCCTCGGAGAACACGACGGGGGGAAGCAGCAGGGTGTTGGCGCCGATGTCCGAGAGCAGGACGACGTCGTAGGCGTCGAGCTCCTCGAGGGTCGACGGGAAGTCGGTCGCGACGAGGTGCGAGGGCAGGTGGGTGACCTCGTGGCCCTCGGCGGCGAGCGCCTCGAGGAGCTTGGCGCAGCCGATCTCCAGCTGGGCGTGCGGGAAGGCGTCGTAGCCCTTGTAGTCCGTCGCGGCATTGATCCACGACTCTCCGGCAAGCAGCACGCGGCTCATGCGGTTCTCCTCAAAGACGGTTCGGGCCACGTCGCACATCGGCGACGTTGCGCAATGTTGTGTTGCTGTTGCGCAACAACCTAGGTGTGCGTCAGGCTGGTGTCAACCGAGGCCGTGGGCCGGGCGGTGCCACGCACGGCAGGTGCCTGCAGGATCGGCACGATCCCGGGGTTCCGGCGGACACAGGACGTGGCTGCCACCAGCGCAGCGATAGGCTCTGGGGGCATCCGACGGCCGGGCGCACGAGCAGAGGGGCAGCAGCCATGACGTTGACGCAAGTTGCGCAACACGCGGGGGTCTCGACCTCGACCGCCTCGCGCTACCTGCGCGGCCAGCTCAACGTCCAGCCCGAGACCGCAGCACGTATCGATGCCGCGGTGGCGGCGCTCGACTACCGCACGGGCTCGACGGGACGTGTCGCGCGCGGCTCGCGCGCAGGGACGTCCGCGCCGGGTTCGGCCGCGCGCGGGACGGGCGTCGTCGCCCTGGTCGTCCCCGACTTCACCAACCCGTTCTTCACGACGCTCGCCGAGGAGTGCGCGGACCTCGCGGCATCGCGGCAGATCCCCCTGGTCGTCGCGGTCTCGGGCAAGCACGGCGAGCGCAACGGCGGCCTCAGCCCGCTCATCGGCGGGACCGACGTCCTGGGTGGCCTCATCTACCTCGGGATGAGCCGCACCGACGAGCGCCTGGCCCG
This sequence comes from Oerskovia sp. NPDC060287, assembly GCF_042726775.1. Taxonomy (NCBI): domain Bacteria; kingdom Bacillati; phylum Actinomycetota; class Actinomycetes; order Micrococcales; family Cellulomonadaceae; genus Oerskovia; species Oerskovia sp. NPDC060287. The sequence continues at coordinate 16,512 of NZ_JBHXBO010000061.1, read as the reverse complement.
CGCGGTCGCGGACGGCCTGCCCGTGGTCGTGATCGACGAGGAGATCGACCTGGACCTCGCGGTCGACACCGTCACGGTCGACAACTACGGCGGCGCGTACCAGGCCACGAGCTACCTCATCCAGCAGGGGCACCGCCGCATCGCGCACGTCGCGGGCCCGTCCGAGCTCTCGACGACCCAGGAACGCAAGCGCGGCTACCTCGACGCCCTGGCCGACGCCGGGCTGACGGCCGACCCCGACCTGATCCGGCACGGCCCGTACACCGAGCAGTTCGGCGCCTCGACGTTCCCCTACCTCACCCGACCGGGCAGCGCGCCCACCGCGGTGTTCGTCGGCAGCGACATCGTGGCCGTCGGCATGCTCGGCGCGGCCGAGCTCCACGGCATCCGCATCCCCGAGGACCTGTCGGTCGTGGGCTGCGACGGTATCCGCATCGGTCAGTGGCTGCGCCCCCAGCTCACGACCCTCGAGCAGCCCGTCGCGGCGCTCGCGCTCTCCGCGGTCGACGCGCTCGAACGGGCCATGGCCCGCCGGGAGGCGCAGGAGTCGGCCGGGAACGGTGGGGCCGCCACGGGCTTCGAGCCCGCTCGGACGGTCCTGCCGCTCCACCTGGTCATCCGCGGTTCGGTCGCGCCGCCGTCGGCCTGACGCCCCTCCCCCGCCGCGCGGGCTTCACGCCCGTCGGTGACGCGGAGGACCGCCCCACGGCGACGCGCGGGCCACGCCCGTCGGCGAGGCACCTCGTCCGATAGTGTCCACGGACCGGTGACCCCGCCTCGGTGTCGAGGCGTCCCCGGACCCGTCCTGGCGATGCCGCCGGGGCCAGCCCGTCGAGAGGACCGCCCATGCCCCCGAAGCTCAGCGCCACCGCACTCCTCTGGTGGGGTGCGGGAATGATCGTCGCCGGCGCCGTGGGGAACGTCGCGCTGCCGCGGCTCGCCTCCGAGCTCTACTACTCGTCGGGCGCCGCGATCTTCCAGACGATCCTCCTGCCGGTCTCGTCCCTCGTGTCGGTGCTCCCCTACCTGGGCGCGGGCTTCGTCGCGGCCGCCTTCACCGTGCGCGCGCTGACCCGGAGCCCGGGCGAGCGCTACACGGGTCCGGCGCCGTACTCACCGCCCAAGCCCGGCAACGAGCCGCCGCGCTGAGCCGGCCGCCGCACAGGCACGCGGCGCAGCGACGCGAGCCAGGAGCCTCGGACCGTCAGACGGGCGCCTGGATCTGCGCGTCGAGCGTGCGCCGCAGGAAGCCGTTGAGCGCCGCGCCGATGAACCGGCGCCCCCGGAACGTGTGGATCTCGCGCGCCGAGAGGTCCACGAGGACGGGCTGGACGATCACGGCGAACTCGAGGCGCGGCTTCACCGTCGCGGCGGCGACGAGCTCGGGCGTGACGCCGTCGGCGACGATCACCGCGAACGCACCGACCCCTGACTGCATGCCGCGCAGCGAGCTGCTGCGCCGCTTGGCGAACGTCGAGACGTCCCGTGTGTAGAGGTCGACGTCCAGCGCGGACGGCGTGAAGTGAGCGACTGCGGTGACGACGTGGGTGCGGGACATCGCGGCAGGGACGAACTTCGCCCGGTAGCCGACCATGGCCTGCACAGGACCCACCTGGTCCCATCCCACCTCGCATCCGTCCTCGACCATGCGTCGGCGGGTGATCTCGATGTACTCGGGGGCTGTCACAGCACGTGAGCATAGGGTCTATCGGGAGGAAAGCACCAGACCCCCACAGGACGGACCTTCCGTCACCCCGTCGCAGCCGTGATCGTCTCGAGCAGCGACCCGATCACGACCAGGTAGATGAGCGCGAAGAACACCGTGTAGAGACCGCTGAACAGCAGCGCGTCGCGCACCTTGCCCGGGGTGCGGAAGTAGCGGACGAACTTCTGGAGGAACCCGACCGGGTGCATCAGGTCCCAGCTGTTGAAGCGGATGTACCTGCCCAGGTAGATGCCGAACGAGACCAGCACGAGGATCACGGCGACCACGAGCCAGGACGCCGTCCGCTGGAACGGCTTGAGGTCGTCGGGGTAGCGCAGCACGGCGTAGAACATCTGCACCAGGAAGATGTTGACCACGGTGTTGAGGACCCCGGACATGGCGAGGGTCAGGACCGCGACGATGTCGTACCAGAGCGGCACGTCCTCGCCGTCCTTGCGGTGGCTGAAGTTGAGCTCGGTCACCAGGTACCCGGCGTTGGGCAGGAGCAGCAGCCAGACCACGAGCCCGGCCGCCGCGACGGTCGTGACGAGCCACAGCGGCGCCCCGGCCGCGCTGAGCGTCAGGTCACCGATGATCCAGAACGTCAGCACGAACACCGGCAGCACCGACAGCCCGATGTTGAGCAGCATGGGCCGGTAGACCTCGGTGCGGAACAGCGGGGCGCGCACCAGGACGAGCGTGAACGCGAAGACGTTGATGAGGATCACACCGAGGAACAGCAGCGTCATGGGGGGCTCTCGTGGGTCCGGGTCGGGTGGGTGCCATGGGTGCGGCGCGCCGGGAGCAGGCTCCCCGGGAGGCGCCGCGTCACGGCTCGGAAGACCACCGTAGGGCCCGACGGCGCCTCCGCCAGCCCGCGCGACACGCCACCCTCGCGGCTAGCGTGGGTCGCGCGGGAATCTCGAGCTCCACCGATTCGTCCAAGGACGGGCGACCGAACCCCGGGAGTCACAGTGACGCACCACGACGAAGCAGCCACACCCCCGGCGTCACCAGGAGCCGGGCAGGGCGAGAGTCCCGCACCGGCCGGAGCCGGGCAGGCCTCGACGCCCTCGCCGACGACGTCCGGGTCGGGCAGCTCGGCGACCTTGATGCTCGTCCTCGCGACGATCGGGTTCGCGGTGAACTTCTGGGCGTGGGCGCTGATCAGCCCGCTCGGCGGTGCGTACAGCAAGGCGCTCGGCCTGTCGGCCGTGCAGCAGTCGGTGCTCGTCGCGGTACCGGTGGTCGTGGGGTCGCTCGGCCGTATCCCGGTCGGGGCCCTCACCGACCGGTTCGGGGCCAGGATCATGTTCCCGCTGGTCAGTGCCGCGACGATCGTCCCGGTGCTGTTCATCGGGTTCGTCGCGGACACCTATCCGCTGCTCATCCTGGGTGGGTTCTTCCTGGGGCTGGGCGGTACCGCGTTCGCGGTCGGGGTGCCGTTCGTCAACGCGTGGTACCCGCCCGCGCGGCGGGGGACCGCGCTCGGGATCTTCGGGATCGGGATGGGCGGGACGGCGATCTCGGCGTTCACGACCGTGCGGATCACCGACGCGTACGGCGAGGAGGCGCCGTTCGTCCTCGTGGCGTGCGTCCTGGCGGTGTACGCGGTCGTGTCGTGGTTGCTCGTGCGTGACTCCCCGAACCGCAGGCCCGCCGCGCACGGGAACTTCCTGGCACGCACGTGGGCCACGTTCAAGCTGCCTGCGACGCTCCAGCTCTCGTGGCTGTACGCCGTGGGCTTCGGTGGGTTCGTGGCGTTCAGCGTCTACCTGCCGACGTTCCTGGTCAACGCGTACGACCTCACGGCTGCCGACGCCGCGGCGCGCACGGCCGGGTTCGTCGTCCTCGCGGTCGCGTGCCGGCCGATCGGCGGGACCCTCTCCGACAGGTTCGGCGGCATCCCCGTGTCGGTCGTGTGCTTCGCGATCGTCACGGTCCTGGCGGCGGTGGTCGCGTTCCAGCCGGACCTCGTGCCCCTCGGGACCATCGCGTTCCTGGGCCTCGCCGTGGGTCTCGGCGCGTCGTCGGGCGCGACGTTCGAGCTCGTGGCCAAGGTCGCCCCGCAGGACAAGGTCGGTGCGGTCACAGGACTCGTGGGGGCCGCGGGTGGCCTGGGAGGGTTCATCCCGCCGCTCATCATGGGTGCGGTCTACCAGGCGAACGGGACGTACGGCCTGGGCTTCGCGGCGCTCGCCGTGACCGCGCTCCTGACGCTGCTCTTCACGCTGGGCCCCGTGCGGCGCGGCACGCGCGGCTGACGAGGGGTTCCGGCACGCCTCTCCCCGGACGACCGGGGCTCCTCTGCGCTCCGCAGGGCCCGCTCCGCGGACGGTCCACGTCCGCCGCGCTGCACCGACCAGCCCCTCGCCCGCCCCGTCGGCCTACGGTGTCCCCATGGACCCGCGCGCCTCCGACGATCTGACCGAAGCCCACGGAGCTCGGGACCGGGCACATCCCGACGACGGACCGGGTGGGGCGGGCGTGTCGGCGGCCCGGACCGCGCACACGGTCGAGCAGTACCGTGACCACGTCCTGACCCTGGTCTCGCCGCTGGCCACCGAGCAGGTCGGTCTCGACGAGCTCGCGACCGGGGCGCCGGCGCTTCGCGTGCTCGCCCAGGACGTCCGGTCCCTCCTCGACGTCCCCCGCTTCGACGCGTCCGCGATGGACGGGTACGCGGTCCGGAGCACGGACCTCACGACCGCGAGCGCCGCGTCCCCCGTGACCCTGCGGGTCGTGGGCGACATCGCCGCGGCCCCGACCTCTCCCGGCTCCCCCGACGCTCTCCCGGCGGGCTCGACCCACGGCCCCGGGGAGGCTACCCGCATCATGACGGGTGCGCCCGTGCCGGAGTGGTGCGACGCCGTCGTGCCCGTGGAGCGGACCTCGACGCGACGGTTCGTCGCCGGAGCGCCCCTCGACGCGACGATCCAGGTCGACGCGCCCTCGCGCCCCAACATCCGGTACCGGGCCGAGGACGTCGCGGTGGGCGACCTCGTCGCCGCTGCGGGCGCCCCGACGACCGCGCGGCTCGTCTCCGCGGCCGCCTCGGCGGGCCACGCGACGCTGCCCGTGCACCGCGTCCCGCGCGTCGCGGTGCTGTCGACGGGCAGCGAGCTGGTCCCGGTCGGGACGGCTCCCGGGCCCGGCCAGATCCCCGACTCGAACTCGCTCCTGCTCGCGGCGTGCGTGCGCGACGCGGGGGGCGTCCCGGTGCGCGTGGGCGCGGTCCCCGACACGGCCGAGGCGCTGCGCGCGGTGCTCGACGACGTCGCTCCCCATGTCGACCTGATCGTCACCTCGGGCGGGGTCAGCGCGGGCGCGTTCGACGTGGTCAAGGACGTCCTGAGCGGCCCGCAGGACGCGGCGCTGCCCGCGGCGGGCCCCTCGGACGTCCTGCTGGTCACGGTCGGCATGCAGCCCGGCAAGCCGCAGGCCGCGGCACGCTGGCGCGGGACCCCGCTGCTCGGGCTGCCCGGCAACCCCGTGAGCGCGTACGTGTCGTTCCAGGCGTTCGTGCGGCCCGCGGTGCGGCGCCTCGCGGGCCACCCCGACCCCGCCGAGCCGCTCGTCGAGCGCGTCGCCGCGGAGGGCTGGCGCTCGCCCACGGGGCGCCAGCAGTTCCTGCCGGTCCGGTTCGTCGGTGCGCGCGGTGTCGCCCCGCTCGGCCCGGGCGGGCACCACGTCTCGGCGCTCACCCGGGCCGACGCGATCGCGGTCGTGCCGTCCGAGGTCGAGGCGGTTGGGCCCGGTGACACCGTGCGTGTCATGGTGATCGCATGAGCGAGTTCACCCACCTCGACGAGCGCGGCCACGCCCGCATGGTCGACGTCACCCTCAAGCAGCCCACCGTCCGCTCGGCGACCGCGACCGGCGTGGTCCGGTGCGGCCCGCACATCGTCGCGGCCCTGCGCTCGGGCGAGGTCCCCAAGGGCGACGTGCTCGCGGTCGCGCGCATCGCGGGCATCCAGGGGGCCAAGAAGACGGCCGAGCTGCTGCCGCTCGCGCACATCATCGGGGTGCACGGCGCGTCCGTGGACCTGGACGTCCAGGACCACGGGGTCGAGATCAGCGCCACCGTGCGCACCGCGGACCGCACGGGGGTCGAGATGGAGGCCCTCACGGCCGTCGCGGTCGCGGGGCTCGCGGTCGTGGACATGGTCAAGGGGCTCGACAAGTCGGTCGAGCTGAGCGACATCCGCCTCCAGGCCAAGACGGGCGGCAAGTCGGGCGACTGGGTGCGCTCGGTGTGAGCACTCCCCCGCCGTCCGAGGCCTTCGCGTTCGACGCCGTCGTGCTCGCGGGAGGCCGGGCCAGCCGTCTGGGCACGTCCAAGCCACGGCTCGTGCTCGACGGGGCCCGCCTGCTCGACCACGTGCTCGCCGCGACGCGCGACGCCCGGGCGACCGTCGTCGTCGGGCCCGACGACCTGGCCTCCGACGCGTACGTCCTCACGCGCGAGGACCCGCCGTTCGGCGGTCCCGTCGCGGGCGCCGCGGCGGGCCTCGCCGCGCTGCCCGACGGCGCTGCCCCCTGGGTCCTGCTCCTCGCCTGCGACGTCCCGCGCGCCGCGGAGGCCGTGCCGCTGCTCGTGGCGGGGGCGTCCGCCGCCTCGCGGACCAGCACGACCGACGACGGGATCGACGGCGTGCACCTCGCGGCCGAGGGGCGTGCCCAGTGGCTCGTGGGGCTGTACCGGCGCGAGGCGCTCGACGCAGCGGTCGTCCGGGTCGCGCAGGGTGTCCCGGTCGGCGAACCGTCCGCCGGGGACCTGTCCGACGGCGATCGCGCGGGGGCGGCGGACGGGCCCCCGCCGTCGGGCCTGCACGGCGCCCCCGTGCGCCGGCTCGTCTCAGGTCTGCGACTCCTCGAGGTCGAGGACGTGGACGGCCTGAGCACCGACGTCGACACGTGGCAGGATGCGGAGTCATACGCGCACCGTCGCGCGCAGAGCAGTACTCCGAGTCACGACCTGCACGGATCATCGGGAGGCATGGCATGAGCAACCTCGAGCGTTGGGTGGACGCCCTCGTCGACGAGTTCGACCTCGACCGCGAGGCGGTGGACATCGGAGCGATCCTCGACCTGGCCCGCGATGCCGCGCACCGCGTGGAGAGGCCCGCGGCCCCGCTGACGACCTTCATCGCGGGGTACGTCGCCGGGCTCTCGGCGGGCGAGGGGGCGGACCGCCCCGGCCTGGACGCCATGGAGCGGGCCACCGAGCTCGCGCTCGCGTGGGACGTCGAGGCGACGCTCGACGAGGTCGTCGGCGAACCTGCCGAGCCCACCGACACGACCGGCCCCGCCGACGCGACGGGCCCCGCCGACCCCTCGCTCGAGAGGGCGTGACGTGCCGCAGGTCCGCTACTTCGCGGGGGCGGCCGAGGCGGCCGGCCTCGAGGCCGAGTCGCTCCCGGGCGCCTCGGTCGGCGAGCTCTTCGCCGCGATGACCGCGCGCCACCCCGCGCTCGCCGAGGTGCTGCCCCGCTGCTCGGTGCTCGTGGGCGGCGTGCGGACGGCGGACCACGGCGTCGCGCTGGCCGACGACCAGCAGGTCGACGTCCTGCCCCCCTTCGCGGGCGGCTGAGGGCCACCCACCTTCCGCTGGGCGCGGAGGCCGCAGAAGGCTAGTGGTCCCCGCCCGCGAGCTGCGAGAACACGTGCGGCAGCAACGGCTCGAGCACCGTCCACCCGTCGCGGACCCCGCCCGGTGACCCCGGCAGGTTCACGACGAGCGCGCGCGTCCCGTGCGCCGCGGGCGCGGTCCCGACGATCCCGCGCGAGAGCACCGCGCTCGGCACCACGGTCGCCCCACGGCGCCGGATCGCCTCGGCGACGCCCGGCAGCTCCTGGTCGACGACCTCGGCCGTGCCCTCGGGCGTGTGGTCGCGCGGGCCGATGCCCGTCCCGCCCGTGGTGATCACGAGGCGCGCCCCCTCGACCAGCGCCGAGGTGAGGGCGTCGCGGACGGAGTCGACGCCGTCGGGCACCAGACGCAGCGTGACGCGCTCGAAGCCCCCCGTCTCCAGGAGCGAGACCAGGAGCGGGCCCGAGCGGTCGGGCGACTCGCCGCGCGAGCCGCGGTCGGAGACCGTGACGACGGTGACGGGCAGGTGGGCGAGGGGGAAGACCGCGGAGGGCCCGTCGAACGAGGTCATGGGAGCACCGTAGACAATCGCGCGGCCCGGGGCGACGGGGCACCGCTCGCCGGGCAGAAGAGACCGGACCTGGGCATACTGCGAGGCAGACGAACGTACAAGCACGATCCTGCTCGCCCCAGGAGGTCGCATGTCGCAGTCCACCGTCCCAGGCCCGGGCACCGCCGCCCGCGCCGAGGGCGCCCCACGCCCTGAGTCCCCTGGTGGAGGCGGCGAGGACGCCCTGCTCCGGCTCGGAAAGCACCTGCGCCGCGGGGAGGTCTCACCGGACCTGCGCCAGCTGTTCCTCCAGGGAGGCCGCGAGGGCGACGTCTTCTACCGGGACCGGTGGTCGCACGACAAGGTGGTGCGCTCGACGCACGGCGTGAACTGCACGGGCTCGTGCTCGTGGAAGGTGTACGTCAAGGACGGCATCATCACCTGGGAGACGCAGCAGACGGACTACCCGTCGGTCGGCCCGGACTCGCCCGAGTACGAGCCGCGGGGCTGCCCGCGCGGCGCGGCCTTCAGCTGGTACACCTACTCGCCGACGCGGGTCCGGTACCCGTACGTGCGCGGCGTGCTGCTGCGCGCCTTCCGCGACGCGAAGGCCCGCACGGGCGACCCGGTGCGGGCGTGGGCCGAGGTCACGGGCGACCCGGAGACGGCGCGCGCGTACAAGCAGGCGCGCGGCAAGGGCGGCCTGGTCCGGGCGTCGTGGGACGAGGCCGCGGAGATCGTCGCGGCGGCCCACGTCCACACGATCAAGGCCTACGGCCCGGACCGCATCGCGGGCTTCTCCCCCATCCCGGCGATGTCGATGGTCTCGCACGGCGTGGGGGCCCGGTTCATCTCGATGCTGGGCGGCGCGATGCTGTCGTTCTACGACTGGTACGCGGACCTCCCGGTCGCCTCGCCGCAGGTGTTCGGCGACCAGACCGACGTGCCAGAGTCGGCCGACTGGTGGAACTCCTCGTACTGCATCATGTGGGGCTCGAACATCCCCGTGACCCGCACCCCCGACGCGCACTTCATGGCCGAGGCGCGCTACCGCGGCCAGAAGGTGATCGTGGTCTCGCCCGACTACGCGGACAACACCAAGTTCGCGGACGAGTGGCTCGCGGTGCACCCCGGCACGGACGGCGCGCTGGCCCTCGCGATGGGTCACGTGATCCTGCGCGAGTTCCACGTGGAACGTCGCACCGCCCCGTTCGTGGACTACCTGACGAGGTTCACGGACTCTCCGTTCCTCGTGACGCTCACACCGAGCCCGGCGTCGTCGGGGCCCGACGGCGCCGCTCGCCCCGCGGGGGACGTCACCTACGTCCCGGGCAAGTTCCTCACCGCGGCCGACCTCGCGGACGAGGTCCTGCCGGGCGCCGCGAGCGCCGCGAACGCGGCCTTCAAGCCCGTCCTGCTCGACGCCGACGGCTCGCCCGTGATCCCGAACGGCACGCTGGGACACCGGTTCGGCGAGGCCGACGAGGGGAAGTGGAACCTCGACCTGGAGGGCGTCGAACCGCTGCTGTCGGTCGCGGACGGCCGCACGACCGGGCACGACCCGCTGACGGGGGCGGCGCCGTCGGGCCATGACGACACCACGACCGCGCGCGTGGACCTGCCGCGCTTCGACCTCTCGCCCGACCCCGACCAAGGCGACGAGGGCATGCACACGGGGGGCGCGGGCTCGGTCACGCGCGGCGTGCCGGTGCGGCGCGTGGGCGGGCACCTGGTGACCACGGTGTTCGACCTGCTGCTGGCCCGGTACGGCGTGAACCGCGAGGACCTGGACCTGCCCGGCGAGTGGCCCACGGGCTACGACGACGCGGACTCCCCCGGCACCCCCGCATGGCAGGAGCAGTTCACGGGGGTCCCCGCGGCGGCGGCAGCACGGATCGGGCGCGAGTTCGCGGACAACGCCGAGAAGTCCGGTGGGCGCTCGATGATCATCATGGGCGCCGGCGCCAACCACTGGTTCCACGCCGACACGATCTACCGCGCCATGCTCGCGCTGACGACCATGACGGGCTGCCAGGGCGTCAACGGCGGCGGGTGGGCGCACTACGTCGGGCAGGAGAAGTGCCGGCCCGTCACGGGATGGGCCCAGTACGCGGGAGGCCTGGACTGGTCGCGGCCCCCGCGCCAGATGATCGGCACGGCGTTCTGGTACGTCGCGACCGACCAGTGGCGCTACGACGGGCTGCCCGCGGACGCGCTCGCGACCCCCCTGGGCTCGGGCATGTTCGCGGGCCGGACCACGGCCGACTGCCTGGTCGAGTCCGCGCAGCGCGGCTGGATGCCCAGCTACCCGACGTTCGACCGCAACCCGCTCGACCTCGTGGACCAGGCCGAGGCGGCCGGGGCCGAGCCCGCGGACTACGTGGTCTCCGAGCTGCGCAGCGGCGCGCTCAGGTTCGCGGTCGAGGCCCCCGACGCCCCCGAGAACTTCCCGCGCTGCGTCACGGTGTGGCGGGCCAACATCCTGGGGTCCTCGGGCAAGGGCAACGAGTACTTCCTCAAGCACCTGCTCGGGACCGACTCCGCGGTGCTCGCGGACGAGTCGGCGCCGGGGCGGCGGCCACGGTCGATCGAGTGGGCCGAGGAGGGCGCGCGCGGCAAGCTCGACCTGCTCACGACGCTCGACTTCCGCATGACGAGCACCACGCTGTTCTCGGACGTCGTGCTGCCCGCGGCCACCTGGTACGAGAAGCACGACCTGTCCACGACCGACATGCACCCGTTCGTGCACTCGTTCAACCCCGCGATCAGCCCGCCCTGGCAGACCCGTACCGACTTCGACATCTTCCACACGATCGCGAAGAAGATCAGCGAGTACTCGGTCGAGCACCTGGGCGTGCGCAAGGACCTCGTGGCCGCGCCCCTGCTGCACGACACCCCGGACGCCATGTCGGTGCCGCACGGCACGATCGTCGACTCGGGCGCAGGGTCGGCGTCCCGGCCCCTCGTCCCGGGCGTGACCATGCCCAAGCTGGTCGTGGTCGAGCGCGACTACCCGGCGTTCGCGGACCGCATGGCCTCGCTCGGCCCGCTCACCGAGAAGCTCGGCATGGTCACCAAGGGCGTGCAGTTCTCGCCCGGCGAGGAGGTGCGGGTCCTGGGGCAGAAGAACGGGCTCGTGCCCTCGGGACCTGCGGCGGGTCGCCCGCGGCTCGACAAGGACACGCACGCGTGCGAGATGATCCTCGCGCTGTCGGGCACCACGAACGGTCGCCTCGCCGTCCAGGGCTTCGAGCACGTCGAGAAGCGCACGGGCGTCGAGCTCGCGGACCTGGCGCGCGACGAGCAGGGCAAGCGCGTCACGTTCCCCGACGTCCAGTCCCGCCCGACGACGGTCATCACGTCTCCCGAGTGGTCCGGCTCGGAGCACGGGGGGCGCCGGTACACGGCGTTCGCGATCAACGTCGAGCGGCTCAAGCCGTGGCACACCCTCACGGGGCGCCAGCACTTCTTCCTCGACCACGACTGGATGACCGAGCTCGGGGAGCAGCTGCCCGTGTTCCGGCCGCCGCTCGACATGCACCGCCTGTTCCCCGACTCCCCGGCGCTCGGCGACCGCTCCCCGAGCGGGTACCCCGGGTCGCAGGGTCAGGCCGAGGTCGCGGTGCGGTACCTGACCCCGCACTCCAAGTGGTCCATCCACTCGGAGTACCAGGACAACCTGTTCATGCTCTCGCTCTCGCGCGGCGGGCCGAACATCTGGATGTCGCCGCGCGACGCCGTCAAGATCGGGGTCCGCGACAACGAGTGGATCGAGGCCTACAACCGCAACGGCGTGGTCGTCGCGCGGGCCGTGGTCTCGCACCGCATGCCCGAGGGCACGGTGTACATGCACCACGCGACCGACCGCACGATCGACGTCCCGCTCGCCGAGACCTCGGGCCTGCGCGGCGGCATCCACAACTCGCTGACGCGGGTGCTGCTCAAGCCCAGCCACCTCGTCGGGGGCTACGCGCAGCTGGCCTTCGCGTTCAACTACCTCGGCCCCACGGGCAACCAGCGTGACGAGGTCACGACGATCCGTCGCCGCTCGCAGGACGTGACGTACTGATGGGCGCCCCGCAGCGGCGTCTGCGCCCTCGTCGCCGACCGCTGACGTACCGATCCGACCAGGAGGTGGCACCGTGCGCGTGATGGCTCAGATGTCGATGGTCATGAACCTCGACAAGTGCATCGGGTGCCACACGTGCTCGGTCACGTGCAAGCAGGCGTGGACGAACCGCACGGGCGTCGAGTACGTGTGGTTCAACAACGTCGAGACACGGCCCGGGCTCGGCTACCCCCGGACCTACCAGGACCAGGAGAAGTGGCAGGGCGGTTGGGTCCGGACCAAGCGTGGCAAGCTCAAGCTCCGCGCGGGTGGTCGGGCCAAGAAGCTCGCGACGATCTTCTCCAACCCCAAGCTCCCCTCGATCCACGAGTACTACGAGCCGTGGACGTACGAGTACGACATGCTGCTCTCGGCCCCGCAGGGCCCGCACACCCCGGTCGCCAAGCCCAAGTCCCTGCTCACGGGCGAGGACATGAAGATCGAGTGGTCGGCCAACTGGGACGACGACCTGGGCGGGTCCAAGGAGACCATGCAGGACGACCCGATCCTGCAGCACATGAGCGAGCACGTGGCCTCGGAGTTCGAGCAGACGTTCATGTTCTACCTGCCGCGCATCTGCGAGCACTGCCTCAACCCGGCGTGCGTCGCGTCGTGCCCGTCAGGGGCCATGTACAAGCGGGCCGAGGACGGGATCGTCCTGGTGGACCAGGACCAGTGCCGCGGCTGGCGCATGTGCGTCACGGGCTGCCCGTACAAGAAGGTCTACTTCAACCACAAGACCGGCAAGGCCGAGAAGTGCACGCTGTGCTACCCGCGCCTCGAGGTCGGGCTGCCCACGGTCTGCTCCGAGACGTGCGTGGGGCGCCTGCGCTACCTGGGCCTGGTCCTGTACGACGCCGACCGCGTGACCGAGGCCGCGTCGGTCGAGGACGAGCACGAGCTCCTCGAGTCCCAGCGCTCGGTGTTCCTGGACCCGCACGACCCCGAGGTCGTCGCGGCGGCCCGGGCCGAGGGCATCCCCGAGGACTGGATCGCGGCCGCCCAGGCGTCCCCGATCTGGGCCCTCATCCAGAAGTACCGTGTGGCCCTGCCGCTGCACCCCGAGTACCGGACCATGCCCATGGTCTGGTACATCCCGCCGCTGTCCCCCGTGGTCGACGTGGTCGGGTCGTCGGGCAACGACGGCGAGGACCCGCGCACCCTGTTCGCGGCGATCTCCAAGCTCCGCATCCCGCTCGAGTACCTCGCGGGACTGTTCACCGCGGGCGACACCGTGCCGGTCGAGCGCACGCTGCGCCGGCTGGCCGCGATGCGCTCCTACATGCGCGACATCAACCTGGGCGAGGAGCCCAACGAGGCCATCGCCCGCGCGGTCGGCATGACGGGCACCGAGATCCAGGAGATGTACCGCCTGCTCGCGATCGCCAAGTACGAGGACCGCTACGTGATCCCGACCGCGCACCAGGAGATCGCGCGCGAGCTCGAGGAGATCAGCTGCTCGCTCGACTTCGACGGCGGTCCCGGGATGGGTGGCATGGGTGGGGCAGGGCCGTTCGGCTCGTCGAGCGGGACCCCGGTACCCGTCGCGGTCGAGAACTTCCACGTCCTGCAGGCCCGCCAGACGGCCGACTCCCCCAACGGCCCGTCGACCTCGGGGCGCGTCAACCTCCTCAACTGGGACGGCAACGGCCGGCCCGCGGGCCTGTTCCCGCCGGGGTCGCCCGGTGGGGCCGAGGGCCCCGGGCGGGACACCTCGGGCGACGACACGGCGGCCCGGTGATGGGACTGTTCTCGAAGTCGCCCTCGACGACGTTCCTGCCCCGCCCGACGGCGCGCACCCCGCTCCTGGAGCCCCTCGCCCCGGTCCGGGCCACGCCCGCGCAACGGCGCACCACCCACATGGCCGCCTCGCTCCTGCTCGACTACCCCGACGCCGGGACGCTCGCCGCCGCGCGCGAGGTGCGCGACGTCGTCGGGCAGCTTCCTCCCGAGGTCCGGGCGCGGCTCGGCGCGTTCCTCGACGACCTCGAGGCCGGTGAGCCCGCCGCGCTCGAGGCGCGCTACGTCGCGACGTTCGACCTCAAGCGCAAGTGCTCGATGTACCTCTCCTACTACGCCGCCGGGGACACCCGGAAGCGCGGCATGGCGCTCGTGCGGTTCGTGCAGGCCTACCGCGCGGCCGGGTGGGAGGTCGACGGCGAGGAGCTGCCCGACTACCTGCCCATGGCCCTCGAGTTCTCCGCGCGCGCCCGGTCCCGCGACGAGGAGCGCATCGCCGCGGGCCTGCTCGGCTCGCACCGCCAGGGCATCGAGGTGCTCCGCTCGGCGCTCGCCGCCATGGCCAGCCCGTACGCGCTCGTGGTCGAGGCCGTGTGCTTGACCCTGCCCCCGCTCGACGCCGAGACCGAGCGGCGGTACCTCGAGCTCGTGACGTCCGGACCGCCGACCGAGATGGTCGGGCTGTCGGCCATGGGGCCGCTCGAACCCTTCGCCCCCGCGGGGGCGCCGTCCGAGGAGGTACGACGATGACCGGTGCGAGCACGGGGAGCATCCTGCTGTGGGTGGTCATCCCCTACGTGACCTTCGCGGTGTTCGTCGTCGGGTCCGTGTGGCGGTACCGCTACGACAAGTTCGGCTGGACCACGCGGTCGAGCGAGCTCTACGAGAAGAAGCTGCTGCGCCTCGGGTCGCCGCTGTTCCACTTCGGGCTGCTGTTCGTGATCCTCGGGCACCTCATGGGGCTCGTGATCCCCAAGACGTGGACCGAGGCCGTGGGGATCAGCGAGGGCGCCTACCACTTCGTCGCGACGTACATGGGGGCGCTCGCCGCGCTCGTGCTGGTCGCGGGGCTCCTCATCCTGATCTACCGCCGACGGACCACGGGCCCGGTCTTCCTCGCGACGACGCGCATGGACAAGGTCATGTACGTGTTCCTCGCGGCGTCGATCGTGCTCGGGACGTGGGCGACGGTCCAGACCCAGCTCCTCGCCGCGAACCACGGGTACGACTACCGCGAGACCATCTCGCCGTGGTTCCGCTCGCTCTGGTACCTCCAGCCGCAGCCCGAGCTCATGGCGGGCGTGCCGGCGGCGTTCCAGCTCCACATCGTCGCGGCCAACCTGCTGTTCATCCTGTGGCCCTTCACGCGGCTCGTGCACGCGTTCTCGGCTCCGGTGCCGTACATCTTCCGGCCCTACATCGTGTACCGCTCGCGCGACGCCGCCGTGGCGTCCCGTGAGCCGCGGCCCGGCTGGGACCCGTCGGAGAGGCCGGGGACGAAGCGGTAGGTCTGCGGCTCGGCACTGGTTCCTGCCCCCCCGGGTCCACGTCCGGCACGCGAC
The DNA here is from genome assembly GCF_042726775.1 of Oerskovia sp. NPDC060287. Classification (NCBI taxonomy): domain Bacteria; kingdom Bacillati; phylum Actinomycetota; class Actinomycetes; order Micrococcales; family Cellulomonadaceae; genus Oerskovia; species Oerskovia sp. NPDC060287. Next base: position 1,254 of record NZ_JBHXBO010000061.1, on the reverse strand, counting down.
AGGGCGAGGGGGCGTTTCCCCGACGAGGAGGGCGGCCTCCTCGCTCCCACGGACACGCACGAGGGGCGGTTCAGACAGGTCGCCTGCGCGGCACGAGCCGGATGTCCGGCAGCACGGGGGCGGGCAGCGGCCCGCCGTCGTACCCCACGACCTCCCCGAAGCGCCGGCCTGACGCCCCCGGGGCGTACCGCGTGCCGCCGTCACCGGGCACGGGCACGTCCGCCCCGTCGTCCTGGACGACCTCGACCTGCGCCATCCAGTCGGCGCGGGCGGCCGCGACGTCGTCGTGCGAGCGCCCCACGAAGTTCCACCACATGACGATCTCCTCGGCGAACGGCTCTCCGCCGATCAGCACGGCCCGCACGGGCCTGTCGCCCGCAGAGACGGTCAGCGTCGAGCACCCCGGCTCGACGTAGCCGAGCGAGGCCACGGGCACGGGGACGCCCTCGAACGACGCGTCTCCCGTGTCGACGAGCAGCGCGTGCTCGAACCGCGGGTCCACCTCGACCTGGACCGATCCCCCCGCGGGCAGGTCGACCTGCGCCCCGACCAGGGGCGTGAAGACCGTCGCGGCCGACCGCAGCTCGACGCCGCCCACGTCGAGCGACCCCACGAGCACCTGGACGCGCTCGCCACCGGGCCCGGACCACACGGGCAGGTTCCCGTGGTGCTCGAAGAACGGCTCGTCGCCGAGCCGGTCCCCCGGCAGCGCGACCCACAGCTGCACGCCGTGCAGCAGGGGCGGCCGCACGCCAGCGGGCGACTCCTCCGAGTGCGAGATGCCCCGTCCGGCCGTCATGAGGTTCAGCTCGCCCGGCCGCACGGTCTGCAGCGACCCGACCGAGTCGCGGTGCAGGATCTCGCCCTCGAACAGCCAGCTCACGGTCTGCAGGCCCGTGTGCGGGTGCGGGGGCACCTGCATGCCGTCGGAGGTCGAGACGTCGTCGGGGCCGTAGTGGTCCAGGAAGCACCACGCGCCCACGAGCGAACGTGCGCGCTGCGGCAGGGTGCGGCGCACGTCCATGGCGCGGGTCCCGCCGAGCGGGACCTGGCGGTGGTCGAGGATCTCCACGCGCGCTGCTGTGCCGGAGGTGCCCGACGACGGAGCGTGGCTCCCCGCGGCGCACACCTCTTCGCGGGGCCGGGTCTCGAGGTTGCTCATGGGTCGAGCGTAGGCGTGCCGCAGGACTGCGGCCCACCCGGCCGCCAGGGGCGGACCCGGGACTCAGCGAGGCCCCTGGCTTGCGCCAGGGG